>CAJWWL010000052.1 GCA_913048125.1 uncultured Opitutia bacterium
GAGCTAGAAAAGCGCACGGTGGAATATAAACAGAAATTTCAAGGGCTTGGATTAGATCATGATGAAAACATCTTTCTCCAGGAATTAATCACCCTAAAGAAGCGCCTTATCGAGAAAAAAGACGTTCATACTGCAATGCTTCAGCGATGGCAGCAGATTGGAGCCTTTGAGCAGTCTGGAAACTCAGCGCTTAACCTGTTAGACCTTAGCTTCATTTCTGGCTCTACCCATGTTTCATCACTTATGGCTGCCCACAGCCAAGCAAAAAAATCAGTCGGGCTGCTGGCTGCACGCTACCGCAGCAAGCACCCCAAGATGATTCAGGCAAGTCAAGCACTCGAGCAGTCAGAAAAGGAACTCACCGCCTCCATCCTACATGCACGCAATAAAATCTACACTGATTTTCAACTGGCAAAGGTCAACTATGAGGAAGGCCTAGCAGCTGTACAAATCAAGGAAGAGGACTATCTAGACCTTGAAAAGAACAGGGAGGTATACAACGGACTGACACGACAGCTTGATCTGGACCGTAAATTTCTCGAGCATCTTAGAATCACTATGTCCCAAGAGAGTGTCCGTACAGATACGAGGGAATCTAGTGTGAACATCTTTCAGGAAGGAGTAGCACCGACCGAACCTTTCTCTCCCAATATTATTCTCAATATGGCTATGGGTGTCATAGCGGGCTCAGGTTTTGGTGTTTTTATGGTGTTTTTCTCGGCATTCATTGATAATCGAGTAAAAAGTCCTTTTGACATCGAACAAGTCGTCAAACTGCCTCTTATTGGGGTTATCCCTCAGATCCGAAAGAAGGACGCTTTTGAGAAGGCTCGCATTATCGAGTCTGCAAAAGACCACCACGTGAAAGAAGCTTTTCGGAGCATATTTTCAACGCTAGGCGTCAACGATCTCAGTAAAGACGCACAAGTTATTCTCAACACTTCTACCATTCCTGGAGAAGGTAAGTCCTTCGTCAGCACAAATCTTGCGTTTACCTTTGCTGAGAGCGGTTACAAGGTGATACTATTAGACTGTGACCTACGTCTACCGAATGTGGCAAAATCGCTCCAGATCGATCACGATTCAGGGCTCCTAGACTATATACGAAACGGGACAGCTTTGGAAGAGGTAGTTGAGCAGGAAGTCTTCCCAAATCTCGACATCCTAGCTGCTGGCGGTCGATCCCGCACCCCGATGGCCATCTTTAATAACGAAGCTTTCCCAGCTCTTATCGAAGAACTCAAACAGTACTACGACAAAATAATTATAGATTCACCACCCTTGGCCGCTGTAAGCGATGCACTTAACATTATGCCCAAGGTTGATGGAGTAATCTTCGTCATAAAATACAACACCGTTAAGCGAAACGCGGCAGCTACTGCAGTAAGGAAACTAAACGAGGCAGGTAAACCCATCTTCGGGGCTGTCTTGAATAACATGCACTCTAAGGCTGCTGAATATTATTACTCAGAGTACTACACAGGCCACTACAAGAATTATTATGCAGCCAGAGAAGGAATACCTGAAACACGGAAAACCAAACCTCCAAGCCGTACAGCGTCCCCAGATTCAGGGCTAAGTGAAGCCCAAGCATAGGAATTATCAGACAGAAGCTGAGCCCAGCACTTAATTGGCTTAGCCTATTTTGCTGCGGCTCGCTTGAGACGATCATTGATGGCACTGCCTAAGCCTTCGGAAGGCGCCTGTTCAATCCATAACCTAGAGTACCTTGAGCCACTATCGAGCTTACGAAGAAGTGCAAAAAGGTTTTGAGCTGCCACGGTTGGGTCGCCATCTTCAGTGAGCCAGAAAAGATCGTAATCTTCATCTCCAGTAATGTGTTTGGGGCGCTGAAAAAAGACCATCGCCTGACCGCTAGTAATTTCAGGAGGCAAGTCAGAAAAGCCGTGTGGCAACAAATCTACATTAACTGCGGGACTGTAGTGCTTTTTTAATAAGCCGGGAGAAACTTGGGCCTGTTTATCCAAGTGTGCTGTTGCTGGGTGTACTTCTCGGTCGAGAGTAGCCTCCAATTGTTCCCGCCCAATCGGTCCGGGTCTAAGCAATACTGGTCGCTCCGGGTCTTGCAGTCCTATTACTGTGGACTCAATACCATGCTGACAGTCTCCTCCATCAACAACATGGGATACACGGCCAGAGAGAGAATCAATCACATGCTGCGCGCGAGTAGGGCTCACATAGCCAAATGGATTTGCACTGGGCGCAGCAAGACAAAGCCCGCTCTTTTGCAGCACTTGCCTCATGGCCTGATGGGCAGGCATCCGTATTGCAACCGTCGGAAGACCTGCCGTGACAAGATCTGGAACAACAGGGCGCTTGCGAAGCACCATGGTCAAAGGACCAGGCCAGTACTTCCCTGCCAACAACTCGACTTCTGGGGATATTTCAGCAAGTATTTTGCCCTGTCTTAGTTCAGCTATGTGAACAATCAGCGGATCTATGAAAGGACGCATCTTTACGTCGAAGATTTGGCGAACAACATCCTCACGCAAAGCATCACCGGCAAGACCGTAAACTGTCTCGGTAGGCAAAGCAACAAGTTGGCCGCTGAGCAACAGATCAGTTACACAGTCCAAGTCTAGACCTTCAGCTCCGTACAACCGGGTCATTTCGACTCCCGGCTTCTTTCTGGCATGTGGGCCGCCTACTTCATGAGCAGAACCTGACGAGCTCGTTTAATCTGACGAGTGACATGGCGCTGCTGCTTGGGGGTTAGCCCGGTTACGCGACGAGGTAGGATTTTGCCGCTGTCGGTGACAAAACGTTGGAGAGCTTCAACATCAGTAAACGTGAGGTCCAAAGGGGTGCGGCTTCTTTTTTCGCTGGCGGTATTTTCAGACATGGGGCGAGAATGAATATGTTTCTCGGTTTTAATTACAAGACAATTTTTTGCGATAGTGAGCGAAAAGAAAAAACGGCTAAAGAAGCTTTACGGTATTTTAAAGTGTGTAATAAAGAAGTGGAGGTGCCCTGCCGATTTAATGTATAAGCTGGTATGAAAAAGATTTTTATCGCGATAAAATTAATCATGTTGGCCGCGATAATTGCGTCTGTGGCCTATTTTTCCCGATACAGGGAAGTTTACGACGGTACGATAGTTTTGGACGGACTCCCTATGCCGGGAGTCAAGGTTCGTCTCTATGAGAAGTCTGACATTGAGAGCTGGCTTAACAATGATTTTGTCAGTAGCTTCCTGCACTGGCGCGAACGCAAAGAAGAACTGGGCAAGCTAGATGAGATCCACGGGCTTCATGAAGCCCTCTTTGGAATAAAAAAAGCAGATTCTCACAAAACACTTGGAGAGTACAAGAAAGCGCGAACTCTCGGCTACACATCTGCGGAGTTTCCAGATGATTTATTTCGCAAAATGCGATTGGATCTGCCTGACGAGCTTTTCCTGCCTGCGAAAGATCTTTTCACCTATCGAAAGAAGAATAATACTGAGCTAGACAAAGTCACATACTTCAAGGAATTCGAAGCCGACTTCCCTGAGACCAGCCTCTATAATCTGGTCGAAATGAAAAATAAGTTTGAGCAGGAATCTTGGGACAAAATTCTAGGCTACAAGCCGGCGTTCTCGAAGAAAGATGCCAGTCAGACTATCCACGACATTGGCATGCTGGATGAACTTGCTGCCACACTTCAGCAGATAGCTCTGAACGATCGAGAAGTCCAACACCTCGCTCCACTACCCTTGATGGAGGTCACTACGGACTCACGAGGACAGTTCCAATTCGCTCTTTCCCGCTACTCCTCGAAATTTAAAGAGGTTGATAAATTTGTGCTAGCAGCCGTGGCTAACCCAACACCTAGACGACGTGTAGCATGGTTGCGAGGCGTCGTTCTTGATAATGAAATCAAAACTCAATCCAAGGCGCTTCTGTTTCAATTCGGTAAAAAAGCAAGCCCTCCGGGATTCTATCCCAAGCAAAGCATCGAACTCACCGAAGACAATCTTGTAGCAGACATCTCCAATATGGACAATATGATGCCATTGGAAAATGTTGTGCCAGTTAATGCTCCTCTCGAGGCTCTCACTTTTGAAAAACCTCCCAAGGACTACAACTTTCTTGAGGCTGTAGCCCTGCTGACTACCAAAACCGCAGACCACCACGGAGAGACACATCATGGTTCTCACGGAGAAGCACATGGTGATCATGGGCACAACCCAAATAGCAAGCATGACGCCCACAAACACATAGAGGAAAAACACGGGCACCAAGCAGTAAACGCGAAAAGCCATAAAGAGCATAAAAATAACCACGCTCATATGACAGCACCTGACCGTGAACATGGTGCTCCTGCGCTACCGACACCTGCAAAAGATGTTTTTAAACAGCTTGAAAGTCCAGAACCCACCTCTTTGGCAAAGATGCTGCCCGCATCCGCCAAGTCTGTATCGACCACAAGACCTTTACCCGCTGACTCGAGCTCAATACCTACCAACCCCAATCCGTCCAACCACACACCAGCCTTTCCGCATATTGACATTTTAGGTGAATGGGAATCCAAGGCAGACCCAACTCAAATCATAAGCATTTCCTTCTCTGAGGATGGACAGTTTTCGATGCAAATCGATGGCATGGCAATGCCTAGCTACATGTACTCGATAGACTTCATTAAGAATCCACATGTTGTCACGATCACCAAGACAGATGGCACTCAAACCAAATCATCGCTTGAGTTCATCTCTGACACCACTGTCAATTATGATGGTGCTTTATACACCAAAAAGTTGAATTAGCAGGTTCTTAATGGAATCCCGTCTAATAAGGCATTGGGAAGTCATTAAAAAAAACGTTTTCTTTTAGAAAAAATCCATTTCAATGGGCTTCTGTGAGGATTTTGAGGCATTTGCCATATATTGGTTTGGCGAGTCTTCTGTTTATTTCTTGTGGGAAGAAACAGAAGTCCGAGACTACTGAACAAAACAAGCAAGCCGCAAAGGTAGAAGTACCTTTACAGCCGACAGACCAAGCTGTGGCTTTTATAAAGCTCCAAGCAGAGGAAGGCATCCGTGATGCTCAGTACAAATACGCGTATCATCTGGCTACTGGTCTAGGAGTCAGTAAAGACTACGTTAAAGCACGCATCTGGTACACAAAAGCTGCTGCTCAAGGACACATAGAGGCTCAGTTTCGTCTTGCGCAGCTTCACTTTCAGGGGTTGGAAGATGGCATTCAAAAACCTGCAGAGTCCGCGGAGTGGTTTCTAAAGGCTGCAAAATCTGGTCATGCAGATGCACAATATCAACTTGCTAAGCTCTGCCTTGAGGGCAAGGGAGTCATAAAAGATGAAGCAAAAGCCTTTGCATGGCTCACGCTAGCCGCTCAGCAAAGGCATCCGGCAGCACAGTTTCAGCTAGCTCGACTCCATGAAAATGGTCAAGGTACACCTGCAGATTCAACAGTCGCCTACTCTTGGTTCAAGAAAGCCGCACAACTAGGGCATGCCGGAGCCCAATATAAGGCTGGTATTATGGCTAGGGATGGAACCGGCACTACCCAAGACACCGCTCAAGCAGAGAATTGGTTCACGCTTGCAGAAGCACAAGGACTCCCACGACCAGCAAAAGCTATCGCCCCGACCCCTGCCACCATTGCAGAAGCTGGACCGCCAGGACCCAAAGGGCCTCAACCTAAAGTTGGCTCCCGTGAAGAAATTCCTGAAGAAAAGAATGTTGAGAAAACACACTCTACTGAGGTCGCAAAAACTGCTAAAGCTACTCCCAACTCACCACAGCGCGAATATCTAACCACACCTTCGACCGCCCAGCAATTCAAAGAAGACCAACTACAGGAAAAAAATAGTCTAGCAAACGTAGAGTTTGAGGTCGCAGAGGGCTTTGCAGATGGCGGAAACATACCGCCCGACCCCCAAAAGGCACGAGAGTATTATCAACGTGCAGCTGAAAAAGGCCACGCACAGTCTCTCTACAGACTTGGCATGGAATACCTCTCACCCCCTGGAGCAGAAGCCCCTGACCCCAAAAACGCTGTAGTTTGGCTCGAACGCGCAGCAGCACAAGGTCATGCCGACTCCCAACACCAGCTTGGGGAAATTTACCTTGGCGGTATGCTAGGGCCTCCAGATCTTAAAAAGGCGTACTGGTGGCACTGGCTAGCAGCTAGTAACAATCAGCACCCTGCTTCGCAAAACCGTATCGGAGAAATGTACAGTGGTGGCCTTGGCGTAGACAAAAGCTCAAAGATAGCAGCCGAATGGTTCGAAAAAGCGGCGGCGCAAGGCAACAAAACTGCTGCACAACACCTACGTGCGATCCAAAAAGCAGCTCAAGCGGCACAGGCGCAACTTGAAGCAAAGCGTACGCCCCCTACTCTCTCATCTGATGCTTGGCTAGAAAAAGGTCTACGGCTCTACCGAGGACAACCTTCATCGGAAACTTACCGAGAAGCCTACCAATGCTTCGCTAATGCGGCTTTAGGAGGCAACAAGACCGCGCATTACTACATCGGCCTAATGCTGGACTATGGACAAGGCCTTCAGCCTAATCCGGAGAAAGCTTTCGAAAACTACCTCGTTAGTGCACGCGATGGGTTTGCCAGAGCTCAGTTCAACCTAGGTTTCCTTTATGAGTCTGGCCGCGGCACTCGCAAGATTACAACCGAAGCTTACGTTTGGTACACCCTTGCGGGCGAAAACGGCATGGAAAGCGCTATCCGAACCCGTGACGAGTTGGCTCGAAAAATGAAGCCTTACGAAGTTTCATATGCTCAGCAACGCCTCATTACGCTAAAGAAACTGCTTGTCGCCAAATAGCCTGGCTCCGAGTGGACCCACCTCATGATTGGCAGAAGAAGATTTATTAAAAACGGTGGTGCTCTCGCCACTGCATTTCTAAGCCTTCAAGGTGTTGTAAAAAAGGCAAACGCTGTCGGCCGCACATCGCCATCAGGTAAAGGATACGGACCGCTCCGAAGAGATCCAAACAAGATTTTGGACCTCCCTGTTGGCTTCACACACAAGGTCATCTCAGCCCGTGGCGACGTGATGAGCGACGGGCTCGTCGTTCCGGGTAAACACGATGGTATGGGCGCCTTCCCTTCCGATGACGGGCGGGTGATCCTCGTTCGTAACCATGAACTGAACCCTAAGGATGCCCGCCACAGCGCCTTCGGTAGCAATTTAGAACTGCGTGAGAAAGTTGATCTGGCTAAGATCTATGACACGGGAAAAAATAATGCTATTGCTGGCTATGGGGGTACAACCACTTTGCTTTATAACCCAACCGAGCAAAAGGTTGAAAAGGAATTTCTTAGCCTCGCGGGAACAGAGTGGAATTGTGCTGGCGGGGTCACCCCTTGGGGCTCTTGGATTTCATGTGAAGAGACCAATGCCAAGGCCGGAGGTAATTATGCCAAGGATCATGGATACAATTTTGAAGTTCCCGCAAGGGCAGACTCAGGGCTCGTAAAGCCTGTACCCCTAAAAGCTATGGGTCGCTTCCGCCACGAAGCAATTGCCGTAGATCCACGAACTGGAATCATCTACCAAACCGAGGACCGGCATGATGGGCTAATATACAGATACATTCCTCACTCACCAACCAAGCCAGCAGCAGGGGGCAAACTTCAAGCTCTGCGGATTCGACAACGCCGAGGTATGGACACCCGTAACTGGAACAACAGCCTTCCTCCTAAGATGCCTGTCGCTAAATGGGTTCAGGTACAATGGGTTGATATTGAGGAGGTCGAGTCGCCTGATGATAGTCTTCGTAAGCAGGGCTATGACAAGGGCGGCGCGCTCTTTGCTCGTGGTGAAGGCATGTGGTATGGCAACGGATCCATCTACTGGGCTTGCACGAATGGAGGGCCCTTCATGCGAGGACAAATCTTCCGCTACATTCCAAGCCCTCATGAAGGCACTGTACGTGAATTGGCAAAACCCGGCAGACTCCAGCTTTATATAGAATCTCATGCATCAAGCCTGATTGAAAACTGCGACAATATCACGGTAGCTCCATGGGGTGATCTCTTTATATGCGAAGACCACGGAGGAAGCTGTGCTCTTGTACGAGTAACAACAAGAGGTGAAATTTCCACCTTCGCAGATAACTCTTACTCCAGCTCTGAGTTGGCTGGAGCATGCTTCTCTCCGGATGGTAGCACGCTATTCGTTAATATCCAAAAAAACGGTCAAACTCTTGCAATTACCGGACCTTGGAAGACCTGAGACAGTATCAGTCTATCGGCGTGCGCTAATTGAGAGTTAAGCGACTAATGTGAACCTACGTCTAAGCGTTAAACTCTTGGATAAACTACTAGAACTAGACTCCAGTGAGTGGCCCAGTGCTATCGCCAAGGGACTCTATGGGTGCTCCAATGCGATCTAACATCGTGAGATAGAGATTTGCCATCGGAGTGTTCTTATCTACCTCCCAAGCCATATGTCTACCAGGCTGATAGCCTAAATTGCGTCCACCTGCTAGGACAACAGGAAGATCATTATGGTCATGGCGGTTGGCGTCACTGTGTCCGCTTCCATATATAATGGCGCAGTTATCCAAAAGTGTCCCCTCCCCTTCCTGTACGCCATCCATCTTTTGTAGAAACTCGGCAAAATTAGCCATGTAGAAACGATCAATCCGAGAAATTTTTTCGATCTTATTTTTATCTCCCCTATGGTGAGTAAGTGAGTGATGGCCTTCACGCACACCCACCTCATTGAAGCTTCGGTTGCTACCATCGTGACCTTGTAAAAAGGTGAGGATGCGGGTGCTGTCCGACTGAAAAGCCAGGAGCATGATATCATACATCAACCGTAAGTGTTCCTTGTGGCTTGAAGGAATACCTGAAGGCTTTTTAAAGTCAGGAATACTAGCTGTCTCATCTTGGGAGCGGGCAATACGTTGCTCAATCTCACGAACACTGGTTAGATATTGATCAAGTTTGTGACGATCAGTCTGGCCAAGTTGCTTTTGAAGTTTTTTTGCATCATCCAATACAAAGTCCAAAAGGCTTTTGTCGTATTTTTCGGAGATAGCATTTCGTTTAGCGGTGTCTTTTTTCTCTGCGCCAAATAGGCGCTCAAAGGCCAGTTTGGGATCATGCTCGGGCGGTACAGGTTGATTCTCAGACTTCCACGCCATATTGTATTGGTAAGCACAACTGTACCCAGAGTCGCACTTGCCGGAACCACGTGGTTTATCGCAACCCAGTTCGACTGAGGGGAAACGTGTGAGGTGACCAACCTTTGCGGCGGCGACTTGGTCAACAGAAACACCTAGATGGATGTCAGAACCTGCGGTTTTACGAGCTTGGCTAGCAGTCAGAAACGTAGCGTTAGCGCGAGCATGGTCGCCACCACCATCACCGTTTGCCTCAGCTTTTTCATGAGCTAGACCCGAAAGAATCTGGATTTGGTCACGAACAGGCTCAAGTGCCTTGAGCGTCGGAGAGAGCTCGTAGTCACGTCCAGTCTGCTTAGGTGTCCACTGAGGCATGATCGCTCCATTTGGCATATAAACAAAGGCCATACGCTTCGGTAGTTCAGTAGAGGTCGCCCGAAGACCTCTTGGAGCAAGTGATTCCAGCCAAGGTAAGGCCATAGCCGTACCAAGACCACGCAGAAATGTTCTACGTTCGAAAGGCTTGTTGTTGAGTTTGTTCATCTGCATCTAAGAAGTGAGAAAGAAAGTGAAGTTGTAAATGTAATGTCCCGTGAAATACGAGTTGCCCGGAGAAAACTTGCATATCACGGACACAGACTTATTAAGATACTGCAAATTTTTAGACATGAAAACCCCTTCGGCGTTCACTCATTTTGCCTTTGGCGGACTTGTGCTTCTGCTAGCAGCCTACCGTATGATTGCAGCAGAGAACGAGAATCTCGCAAACTTTTCACCCTTGATGGCACTTGCCTTCTGTGGAGCTGTGTACTTCCGCGCCAGCTTGGTTTGGTTGCTACCTTTCGGAGTACTTGTAGTATCAGAGGGGGCGCTTAATGCACATTATGGATTAGGATGGAATTCATCGGCTTTTCTATTGAAGCTTGGCTGCTTTGGCTCTGCGCTCTGGTTGGGGTTATTGGTGTCTCGACGCCGGAATTGGGGCACTTTGTTAGCAGGCTGCGTTGCTGGTTCATTAATATTTTACTTGGCAACGAACTCGCTTTGCTGGTTGCAGAGTCCGATCTATGAAAAGTCGATCTTAGGATGGTGGCAATGCTTGACGGTTGGGCTTCCAGGTTTCCCGCCTACTTGGGTGTTCTTTCGTAATAGTCTAGTCGCAGATTTGATCTTCACAAGCTCGTTCGCCATTGTCATAGAATATCTTATGAGCCGTTCAGCCGGCAGCCTACCAAATACGGATTCGGTCGGTGTCAACATGACCTGAGAAAAGCGCGGCGACATATTGCGACAACTCCTCCCGCTCCACATCGGAATGAGTAACGGCACCGTTCTTACGCTCCCACTTTCGGTAAAACAGGTCTACAGGGGCTCGACGTTTTCGAATATTGGCAAAAAAATCTGAATTCATTCGAAAAACTCCAAGATGCACATCAAGTAACTCAGAGGCATCGACAGATTGCAGAACTTCCTCGACAAGGCCAGAATAAGCTTCCTGCCATCCTGAAATGGGTAAAATGGGATCTATACAAATTCGTACACGCCAACCCTTTTTAACTGCTTCAGTCAGGGACTTGATCCGTGACCGCAAGGTCGGCGTCTTATGCTCATAAGTCTCACATATCGAGTCTGGAGACAAAGACCATGCGAGGATGACATTAGCCTGAGGCTTTAATTTAGACAGTTGTGCAAAATTTGCGCTCTTGGTGCGAATCTCTACATCAAGCTCACCTTCCTTACTCGCACAAAAACGAATCCACTCTCGGCAATAAGGCGCTACAGACTCAAATGCCAGCAGGTCAGTGTCATACGAAATGCAAAGGTATAGTGGGTAGTCTTTTGATGGACGCTTCCGAATTGCAAGGTTGGTAGCGTCGAAGTAGTCGTCCAAATTTACAAAGCAGACTTGGTTTGCTGAGGAATACATCCCTTGAAGATAACAGTAGGCACAGTCATAGGCACAGTTAAGTGATAGGGCATTGTAGAAGAAGTTAGGATTGTCAGCATCTTGTACGAAACGGCTGCCATCGTAAATAAACTGCTCTTTCTTAGCCGCGAGCAAGAGCTTTGGGCTTCGCTTTTGTTGCTCGAAAGACTGTGATCCACGATTGAAGACTTGTTTGTAGTCCTCAACGCTTACGATTTGAGCTTTTGGGAACTTCTGGAGAATCTCTACAGAAAAAGGGAGATTACGCACCCCTTCTTCGATGTAGATATGGGAATAACTAGAGGCCAAGTTCATGACGCAAAGTTTCAAGCGCGACTGCACGAGTTGATTTGGTCTGCTTATCTGGTTGGGCTCGAGCCACCGCAATCAACTTCGAAGTAAGCTGTGCTCCGCCTGCAATTCGATAAGCCATCGCCCAGTCATGAACCTGTACCATTTGGCTCTGAGTTAACCGAAGCCCTTCTCTTAGTTGTTGAAGGGCCTCTTCTTCGTTAGTATCCAAACCAAATTTGGGCTCAAGCTCGGGCAAGCCGCTCAAGAATCTTAGAACTATATTCAGAGAATCTTCCGTAAGATCCTTGATGAGATCCTTGGAGAGCTTATCACCAAAAAGGTGGTCGGAGACTATTTTGATAAAGTGCAACCGATCTGATGTGATAAACTCTGCTGCTGCCTGAAAAACCCCAGAAGCTTCCATATCGTATAGCACTCGCTCTGGCGGCTCTTGTGGTCCGCGTATTTTCGGGGAATCTACAGTGACGAGAGTCGCTTCCTCAAAAGGATGGCGAATCAGCATATCTGGAAAAAAGGCACGAGTTGTTGAGTCTTCTTCGATCTTGTTAGCGATGAAAACCGTACCGAGAGCAATGGAAATATCAGAACAACCACAGATTCCGATGTTGATAACACTGTTTACGGCAGAAAGCCGAGGTAGCTGTAATGCCCTAGCAACTTTGACTGCCGCCGTTAACCTGCCAATACCAGTAACCAATAAAGCGTGATCCGAGCCGATATATAATTCAAGTCCTGGACCTAGAGATTCTTTTTTAAGCTCTAGTCGACGAATAAGTGGCCGAGCTTCAGGAAAAAGGGCGGCAACTAAGAACTTCATCTCAAGTAAATAACTCCAATACTTCGCACAACTTGTTAATCTTTCGGGGCTGCAAAGCTGCTAAGCGTTCCATATCTTGATGACCGTTAGTTAAGAGCAGACAGTCGACCCCTAATGCCTCGGCAACTTCCCAGTCATGGTTAGTATCACCTACAAGAATCGCACGATCTGGAATAAGACCTGACTGGGCAAACCATTCTTTGCCACGAACTACCTTACCCTCCGCACGCGTGTTAGTCTGACCTAGAATGTCAGTGAAAAACTTATCAATTCTGAAATGCTTTAGACTCGCCTCTACATCTTTTTGATAACCAGCAGAAAGCATGATCTGCTGCACGCCCCTTTTTTGTAAAGTGGACAGTACTTCCATCGCTCCATTCTGCAAAGAACAATTCCGCCATCCGGCGCGATATTTTTTTATAAATGAATCGCAGACTCGAAGGTAGTCTGAGTCTCCTCCAGAAAAACCTAGCTCCTCGTAAAATTCTCGCACAGGAAAGCGGAATTGGCGCCTGTAAGCCAATCTGTCGATGACTGGCAAATTCCATTCCTCCAAAACTGCACTCACTACTGATGCGCAAAATTCGGAATCATCCACCAAAGTTCCATTCCAGTCCCAGATTACGTGACTAATTGATTTGTTTTCAGCAGTCATTGTGACCCAAAGTAAGTTGAAATCTGTAAGAAGGTATTCCGCACAGCTCATTAAAGACATCCAGCCCTTCAGCTTCCCAATCTAGAAACTGACACTTTCGCTTTTTACCCCATCTAAATCCACCCACGCCTCCTTGCGCAGGGACAACTCGGTGACAGGGCAAAACGACTGCTAGTGGATTCGACCCAACGGCATTGGCAACAGCTCGACTGGATTCTGGAGAGCCAATCCGAGTTGCTAATGTTCCATAAGTACTTGTTTCTCCGCGAGGAATTTCTGCCACTTCAGCCCAAACTCTCTTCTGAAATGCTGTACCAGATGGAACACAGGTGAACTTCTTAATACTCGGCCGAATGGGTTCTAGAGTACTATTCACCTCATTTGATTCAATAAATTCCATCCTTCCCAAAAGTCCTTCAGACCAACAAAGGCGAAGGGTGCCCATAGAGGTCTGGAGAAATTGAAAACTCATAAAATGAGGTTCCTAGCACGCATAGATCCACGGGCAACTAAATCTTTTTTCCAAGCTAGGCGAAAAGAAGTTGCCTCCTCTCAAAACGACAATTCGAATGGTTCTCTAATTTCGCCCTCAAGGGCACATGATTGGAGTAACCTACCTTACACAAAAGCTTTATTAGACATGGCAAAAAAAGAATCAGAATCATCAGGAACAAAGGCACTAGATCTCGCGGTTTCCGGCATCAATAAACAATTTGGTGAAGGCACGCTCATGCGGCTTGGCGATGCCAACAAGATGCAGATCGATGTTATTCCCACTGGTAACATAGCAGTTGACCTTGCACTGGGTGTTGGAGGGTTACCACGTGGGCGCATTTGCGAAATATATGGGCCAGAATCTTCCGGTAAGACGACACTTTGTCTAAGTGTTATCGCGGAAGCACAAAGACAGGGCGGCACTGCTGTTTTTGTTGACGTGGAGCATGCCCTTGACCCCCGATATGCTAAGGTCGTAGGCGTAGACCTAGAAAATCTCATGGTATCTCAACCAGAAAGTGGCGAAGATGCTCTCAATATTACAGAGACCCTTATCCGTTCTGGTGCAGTAGATGTCGTGGTGGTCGACTCCGTAGCAGCACTAGTATCAAAAGTAGAATTGGAAGGACAGATGGGAGACACCACAGTAGGTCTGCAAGCTCGAATGATGAGCCAGGCAATGCGCAGACTAACAGGAGCCATCAGCAAAACCAACTGTGTATGTATATTTACCAACCAAATTCGCGAAAAGATTGGAGTGATGTTTGGTAGCCCTGAAACCACCCCGGGTGGACGAGCTCTCAAATTCTTTACGTCTGTTCGAATGGATATTCGTCGAATCGGCCAGATTAAAGAGAACACCGGTAAGGTTGTTGGTAATCGCACGCGCCTTAAGGTGGTAAAGAATAAGACTGCAGCCCCTTTTACTGAATGCGAATTTGACATAATGTACAACGAAGGCCTATCCCAGAGTGGTTCAGTGATTGACCTCGGTGTTAGTCATAAGCTCCTCGAGAAAAAAGGTTCATGGATCGCCTACGATGGCAAGATGATCGGCCAAGGTCGCGAAGCAGCAAAAGCCTATCTGCGAGAAAACCCAGAGGTGATGGATGAAATAGTGAAGTCCATCCACGAAAAAGTTCAGGTCAACGTCGGCGACGTACTGGCCAAGGAACAGGAGGAGTAGTTCGCCGGTCATGCCCGGCAAATCTACGATAGCTGCCCTCGCCACACCAGCTGGCGAGGGGGCAGTCGCTCTACTTCGGATTAGCGGTCCCCTGAGCGAATCCATCACGGAGGAAGTGTTTGCACGCAAGTCCCCTCCCCCACCAAGGAAGGCGATTCTCGGCACCTACACAGACGTGGCAGGCCATCCTCTTGACCAAGCCCTCTATACATACTACGCCCAAGGAGCATCCTACACTGGTGAGTCGACACTAGAAATTGCCTGCCATGGTAACCCTCTTATTGCTCAGAAGATTCTCGAGGATCTTCAGGAGCGCGGATGTCGTCTGGCTGAACCTGGCGAATTCACTCGCTCTGCGTTCCTCAATCAGCGCATGGACCTTTCCCAGGCAGAGGCAGTGATGGAGCTTATACAAGCCAAGAGCGAGAAAGCAATTGAAGTTGCTCAGCGACATTTGCGCGGTGGCCTTGGTGACCGAATTCGGAAACTCACACAAAGGCTGATCCGACTTTGTGCTCAGCTTGAGGCATATATAGACTTTCCCGAAGAAGACCTTCCAGATGAAGACGAGGAAGGTCCCCGTGCTGACCTCGCAGATCTTATAGCAGAAGTGCATCGACTAATTGAGACTAACCGCTTCCACGAAAGCCTCACGCAAGGTTTCAAGCTAGCTATTCTAGGTGCTCCGAACGCTGGAAAAAGCAGTCTGCTTAATGCACTACTTGACAGAGACCGAGCCATTGTAAGCAAAACGCCAGGAACAACTCGGGACTTCATAACCGAACAAATCACCTACGGCGCTCTCAATTTGGAGGTTATTGATACAGCTGGTCTTCGAGATGGAGGTTCTGAAATCGAAAAGCTTGGAATGGAGCGAACAATAGATATCGCCAAGCAAGCAGATTTTAATCTGTTGGTTATCGACTCAGCAGACACTCTGCCTGCACTTCCTCAAGATCTATTGGAGGGGCTCAGCCCAGCGAACACTGTTGTTGCCGAAAATAAGGCAGATCTTGAATCCAGTAAAGATCTACAAGACTACCTACCAGCCCTACCCCATTGCCGAATCTCAGTGAAGGCAGGAGATGGAATGAAGGCTTTAAAGGAACTTCTGCACACGAATCTTAATGCCCTTGTCGAACTTCCGGGCGAAGAAACAGTAATTGTCAATTCTCGGCACAAGAAACTTCTGGACGAAGGGCACGGACTTCTAAGAGATGCCCAACTAAAACTCGAATCTGGTTCAACCGAGGAGCTTGCTGCCAATGATCTTCGTGCCGCTCTGGATGCCATATCTTCGATTACTGGCACTGCCGGTACAGAGGATATCCTCGACTCAATCTTTCTAAATTTCTGCATTGGAAAATAGTCAATTTTAATATATTTAGTTTTCTAGCTTTGAGAACCTAGACCTTAATTGGATTGAGAAGACACTCTGAGGAACTCTCCTCGTCTTAAGGTGTGGCTGCCTTCTATGCTAAACTCTCCTTGTTGCGCATATCCAAATAGTGCCCAGTTAGTTGGTCTTAATGCGAATTCTTAGAACCATTGACTATTATTTGAAGCACAGAGGCTGAAAAGATTAATTGTCCAGTAGTGGTCCCTAGACGTCTATAGCCAAAATATGCAGAGAACGGGCGACAAGGAATAGAATAGATAAATTTCCTTGGATTGAAATCTTTTCTCAGAAAAGAATTAGTTAGGGTCTATAC
>CAJWWL010000053.1 GCA_913048125.1 uncultured Opitutia bacterium
AAACGTCATCATGAGGAGATCAATGACCCTGAAATTTTGTCACGTGTTGCCTCCTATGAAATGGCCTATCGTATGCAGGCTAGCGTTCCAGAGTTAACTGATTTTTCTGATGAGTCGAAAAGTACACTCAGTTTATATGGGGCTAACCTCGATAGGCCTTCATTCGCCAACAACTGCTTGCTCGCTCGGCGCCTAATAGAGCGAGGAGTTCGATTTGTTCAACTCTACGACCGGGGTTGGGATTCGCACACGGATATAGAGCGTGAGCACAAGCGGCAGTGCAAGGCTGCAGATCGTCCGGTCGCTGCCTTGATTAAGGACTTGAAGCAACGTGGTCTATTGGAAGATACCTTGATTGTATGGGGTGGAGAATTTGGTCGGACACCTGTGGCACAGGTTTCAGGCAGAACGTATGGTCGCGACCATCACCCACATGCCTTCACCATGTGGATGGCAGGTGGTGGAACTAAGTCTGGGTTGACCTACGGGGCAACCGATGAGTTTGGCTATCATGTTACTGAGAATCCTGTTCATGTACGCGACCTGCACGCCACGATTCTGCACATTCTCGGCATTGACCATCACCAGTTCAAATACAAGTTCAAGGGCCTTGATTTGGGGTTGACTGGTGTCAATCCATCACGGGTGGTCAAGGAACTGCTCGCTTAGATTCTTCAGTCCTACCACCAGTGTTGATTTTTTTGGACCCAATTTCCAACTAAGGCAGTTGCTATTACACTTATTCTTGAGGAAATTCCTATCATTCCTGATGCAGGAGTATGCTTTCTCTTTAATCAAGTATCCTCAGTTGCAGATCCTTGAACTCGGCAAGCATCTTGGGGTTGTGCAACTGGAGCTGGATCATTCCTTCGTGAAGACGTTTCTCTTTGGGCAGGTCTTCCTTAAACTCGGCTGAGGTCTTTCCGTTAATGACAAATTTGAAGTAATTCTCCTTGGCGAGCAGATAAACGGCGTTCCAGTCCTCCTTTCGAATATCCTCTTCTTTCAATCCATTATCGATTGGAGTAATGGTAGGCTTGTCATTCTTATCTATGATCAAGCTATCCCCGCGAAAGCAACGATGCTCTTTACGCCCCGGGGTATGGAAATCCCAAGCCCCCATGACTTGCTTACCCAGACCAATTGCACCCAAATCCGCATGGTAGCACTGGAAGTCTCTTTTCCCGGTCGGGTCTTTGATGGCCCGTATGCTTACCCCGCTGTTCGCTTTGGATCCAGTCAGCCGGTAGCTGAACTTCAGCTCGAAGTTTCCAATTTTCTTGTTCTCCATGTAAGCAAGGTAACAACGCCCTCCCTTATCTCCATCTCCACGGATTACGCCATCCCTGACAACCCATGCATCCTTAGCTTGAGTGGAAACCGGCATCCACCCTTTCAGGGTCTTGCCGTCGAAAATAGGGGAGAAGCCTTCTTCGGCGCCACATGCGTTCCCAAAGGTAAGTACTAGGAAAAGAATGGCCGGGCATAGAGTATTGAGGCTCGATTTCATTTTATGGATTTTCGGTTTCGTCCACCTTCCCCAGCAGGGTAAGGTAGCGGATCAAGTCGAGAAGTTGCTGGCGGGACATACCCGCCGTCAAGCTGGAAGGCATGGCGCTACCCAATTTCCTGATCGAGGCCACCTGATCCTTCTGAAGGGTAACGAGGGTTTCCTCGGCAAGCTGGCGAAAGACGATCTGCTCCTGCCCGCCATTTCGTTCGTAACCCTGCATGACTTTCCCCGACTTGGTGGTGATCTCGAGAAGGGTATAGCCTTCTTTTATCTGCCGAGCAGGCCAGAGCAGTTCCTCCACAATACGATCGGCGTTGAGCGTGGTGCCGATAAAACTAAGGTCTGGCCCAACCACGCCCCCTGCGGTCCCGATGCGGTGACAACCCATGCAGGAGTTGGCCAGCATTTTGCCACGGTTAGGATCCCCTTTCTCCCGCGCCATGCTGACCAGTTCATGGAGATTCCCATGATCTGGGGAAAGAGTTTCACCACCTGCGTCGGCAAGGTGGGAAAGAAGCTCGTCCAGATCATTGCTGAGGCGACCCGATGAGTAGAGGGCCTGCAGAAGTCTTCGGGCTGATGCACGATCCGGAGCGGAAGCACGGAGCGCCTCGACGAGGCTGCGCTCTCCCAAAGGCCTAGAGAGAAAGGCCCGCAAAAGAGTATGGGAATTGCCTTGGTTGAGCCCTCCCTCCGCGATTAGGGTAGCAGCCCGCTCGGCCGCTCCGTGAATATCGGTCAGGCACATCGCCCGAATGGCCGAGGCCCGGACATCGGGAAGGTTTCCCCTGTCGGAGAAACGGGCTAGGATTTCGGGAGCCTCGGAAGACTTTATTTGAGCTAGCGAAAGGAAGGAGGCAGACCGCAAGGCGAGAGAAAGACTCTTGTCCCTTGCCTTCCTTCCAATATGCGGACCAAGCTCTCTGACTGACCATAACCCAGCCAGAATCAGAGCTTGCCTGGTTAATTCCTCATGCTCGGAATCAATCAGGGGAAGAAGAAGGCGGCGAAGTTCTCCCTCCGGCTTGACGATTCTTTGCTCAGCTTCCTCTACGAGGCGGGAAAGAAGGATGGCATGGGTCTCGGCATCATATTGACCGCTTTGAGTGAAGGCTGCCTGGTCAAGGCCATAATCCCGGAATTCTCTAGGCCCGCCCAGGGCGAGCAGGGAAATCATGGCTCCTCGGCGCTCCTTGAGGGAAAGATCCCCCGAGTCGGCGACCTTACGCAACCGGTTAAGGGTGTTCCTACTGCCCGCCCGGCTTAGAATCGCTGCGAGCTGGGACGACTTGCGGAATACCAAACGGCCTTCGGCGAAAGCCTCTTCCCAATAGGGCTTTAAGTGATGAACGGCTTGGGTAAAGGCATATTCAATGGAGCGGTCCATTTCCTGCTCACTCGCTAGGGCCACAACCTTGATGGAATTCATTTGCGGGATTTGTCCCGCGGCCAGCACCGCCTCCATGCGCACGCGCGGATTCTTATCCCGAGCAAGGAGTGCCAGCAAGTCGAGGGGGTTCGCTATGCGGTCGGACCACCTACCTGCAATCCTTGCCGCGAGAGCCCGAGCACCGGCAAGGTCGGATCTTGCTACTCTACGAAGTAGATCATCGCTGACCATCTCGATCGTTGAAAAGGCGAGGAGGGCCTCCAGAAGATGGCGCTCTCGTCCCTCCTGAGCCGGGTCATCCAAGCCCAAAGCCCATTTTTCCATGCTGGGCAATTCACTTTCGAGGAGGGCGGGGTCGAATCGGTTGGAGAGCTCTCTCTTGGCCTGTCCGCGGGTCCACGATTCGGGAGCCTTTAGACTGTCCAAAACTTCATGCAGTGGGGCATCCGCAAGTTTGGGAGGGCGAAGCAGGGGACGCTGAGAACTGATTCGCCAAATCCTGCCATGAGCCTTGTCCCGGCGAGGGTCGCGGTAGGCGTCGTCCTGATGACAAATGATGGAATTATACCAGTCCACGACGTAAATAGCTCCGTCAGGCCCGCGGTTAACGTCGACTGGGCGGAAGTTGCGATGGGACGAACGGATCAGGGGTTCCTCCCACTTCAACCTGAATCCAGCCCCGTCATCGGACAGGGAAAAGATCTTTACCCGGTTGGCCTTGAAGTCTCCGGTTGCGAACCTTCCCTGCAAACCTTCGGGCAAATGTCCACCATCCAGGTAGCCTATTCCACAATACCCGCCCGGGTTGCCGATCCTCGGGAGCTTCAGGCGGTTCTGGGCGGGAATTTGGCCGGGAGAAAGACAGGAAACCCCTCCCGCTCCGTCGACGACGAACATTTGTCCCCACTCATCGAAGGCCATTCCCCAGGGGTTGGCCGGGCCCATCCAGTTGTCTAAGAGGGGGTCCAAACCCAGTATTCTGGGCCGGAACCTGTAGATACCTGCCAGATAAAGATCGCTCGAACCCAGCGGGGTCTCCACCCGGGACTCGATCCCATCACCCTGTCCCATGAAGATGTCTCCCTCCGGGCTCCAGACAAAGGAATTAATGGTCTGGTGCGAATCGCCACTGCCGAATCCGCTTAGTAGGATCTTTTTACGGTCGGCGCGGTCATCCCCATTGGTGTCCTCGAGAAAACTGATTTTCGTACTTTCAGCTATGTAAACTCCTCCGTCTCCCAGTTCGAAGCCACTGGGGATGTTAAGCCCCTCCGCGAAAACAATGGACTTGTCGGCACGACCGTCTCCATCGGTATCCTCGAGGATGAGGATCTTGTCGTTGAAGACGTCCCCCGGGAAAACATGTGGATAGGCAGTGGTTACCGAGACGTAAGCCCGTCCATTCGGGTCCCAGCGCACGGCTAGGGGATTGGTCAACCCCAGCTTCTCGTCCGCAAAGAGGTTGACCTGCATACCATAGCCCACCTCAAAGGCCTTGGTTTCCTTCTCCACATCTGCCTCGGGGGCCGCATGAAGGATCTCCGCGGGTGGGCGGTTGTGACCGGGGTCGGGCCCGCCGGAGCCCACTTTGAGGATTCGTTGATCGGCCCTCTCGATCAATGGAAGCAAACGTTTCCATTCCTCCCTGAAAGGAATCTTTCCCCTGGTGAACTGACGGCGGGAATCGTCCCCATAGAGGAGCTTCCAATTGGCGGGTCTCCAGTAATCGAACCAGAGTCGGTTCTTCTCGCGAATCGCCACGCGCAAAGCCTCGATTTCGTCCGGTAGGGGAACCTTCAGTCCTGCCCTCTGCATCCAGAGAGCGGCTGCCTTCTCATGTGCATCCGCCCTTAGGTGCATCCCGTTCTCGGTCCACCTCCTGTGCCCACCCGTGAACAAGTCGATGAAGACAAGGTTTCGCCTCAGTGACATCTCACGCATCTTGGCTACATAAAGAGAAAGGTCCCGATTATGAACCGTCGGGTCGGGGAGAAGGTGGTTAGAAGGCTTCTCGAACGCCAAAGGTGCGACCACCACAACCTGACGGGCCTGTTTGAGGTAGTCGTCGATCAACCGATCGTAAGCCTGGGCAAAATCATCCAGCCTTTCCTCCCCGTCCATGGATTCGAGCCGACCGAAGCAGGCAATGACCATACTGACCTTTTCCCGCTTGAGTTGCTCGACACGATCACCAAAACCATTTTTGCGCCATCGCTCAATCACCGAGCCTTGACGGTAGACGGTATCGGCATCCCAGGACATGTCTCGGAAAATGGGCTCTTGTCGGACGAAGGCATGAGTCAGCATGGCCTCGAGCGATCCATCTTCTTGAGCTCGCCCAACATCGGTCCCTCCAACGAAGGCAACGACCTCTTTCTTTCCAAGGGAAAACTCGGCCGCGGGTAGAGTTGTTCCCGCGATCAGAAAAGCAAGTAGCGGTATAAGCTTAGTCTTCATTTCCCGAGTATGAATGGCAAGTAAGCCTGACTCCCTGTTGGTTTTCAAGGGCCTTGGCGATCTCGGGTTCTTCATTTTCAAAGCGCTGGTCGACAACGTTCCTCTTTGACATAATCAATACAGTTCATAGGCAATTACCTTGATAAAGAAGTTTTGAATAAACGATCGTTATCCAGCGAAACACTGGATTGAACCGCTTCGCACAAGGATTGAAGGTAGACCATCTCAGCAGAACGGACAATTAACGTTTGAAGAACGGGCAATCTAGGAGTTTATAGCAGTTTCATGCGAGAATTTCGTTAATGATTCCCGTGCTGTCGGAAAAGCTCTTGGCGGGCACGTCGAGCGATTGGAGAAAGGTCATGTAAAGGTTGCAGAGGGGTTGTTTGCCTGTGGTCAGGAAGTTGTGATAACCGCAATGTTTTATGCCGAGATTTTTTCCTCCTGCCACTAGTAGAGGGTAGTTTCTGTTTACGTGTGTCTTGCTGTTGCTGGTACCGTAATAGACGATGGTATTGTCAAGCATGGTGCCATCGCCTTCCTGTGTGTCCGCCATTTTGCTCAAGAAGCGTCCCAATCGGTCTCCTTGGAATTTGTCATAGGCTCCGAGGTGTTCCATAGACTTTCGTCCTGAACCTGCTGCGCCGTGAGCCAAGCGGTGATGACCTGCGGGTAAGCCGAGGGCGTTTTTTGGCATGTCGTTCCAAGGTCCGTCGATCATGCTCTGAAGCATGTAGGTGGCGTATCGAGTCGAGTCTGTTTTGAATGCCAGATAGATCAGGTCATACATCGTGTCGATGAAGAGTTCTGGTTCATTAACGGTGGCTTTCAGGGACAGGTTGCTTGGGTCAATCTCCGGCTTCGGCGTATCGGACCAAGCCTCCATGCGTTCGATGTTCTTTTCGACCGCTCGAATGCTTTCAAGGTAGGAACCGATCTTTTGGTTGTCATCGGAGCTCACTCTGCGCTGTAGGCTCTTGGCTGACTCCAGTACGCGGTCGACTAAAGCCCCGTTGCGGGCATAAAGCGCTTTCTCTTGATTAATGATGTCAGGATCAGAATTGAATAGCCGGTTGTAGAGTGCGAGCAAGTCGTTGTTCGACGGGATGGCTCGTCCTGAGCGGTTGTAGGAAAGTGTGAGTGAACTACCGGATGCTCCAAGTCCTCCCTCATTTCCGAGTACAAGACAGGGAAAGCGGGTCGTCTTGCCATGTGCCATGGCCGCCACTTGATCAATGGATGGGCTACCGCTGGTTCCCTCCGGGCTACTACCAGTGAGAAAGGAGTCGGCTGAGGAGTGTCCGTTGATACTCGCGACCTGCGGATGTTCCAGTCCCCGTAGAACGGATATATTTCCCTTGTCCGCAAAGGGTTGCATTGAAGTCATCGATGGACCGAACTTCAGCTTGTCCTTGATTACCTTTGGATACCAACTCAAGTCGCTATTGGGATGTTCATCATGGGGTGTGACTGCAAACCCGTGCCCAACGTAGAGGCCAAGGAAACGTTTCGGAGTTGAGGATGCCTTCGCGATAGATGGAGCCGCAAATGACTCGAGCCTAGGCAAAACCATAGACACTCCAGCCCCATGTAAAAATTGTCTTCGGCTTATTTCGTTCATGGCATTTGCTTGTTTGGATGACGGAAGGTCGGAAGGCGAACGATTTCATCAATCAAGCTCGCCATCCGGTAATCGCTCTTTTCAAATTCATTGGTCAAGTGGGCCATTGTCTTGTCTTCTTGGTAGGAAAGGGGGCGGCCCAAGGCAAAGGACAGCATCGATGCGCTGAATCCGTGGGCAAAGTCCTTGGCATATTTATCTCGAAGATGTTTCTGTAGTTCTTTCATGCCATGTACTGGTGATCCCCGAACTTCGGACTCGTCAAAGACCCTTAAAATGCGGCGCTTTATCTTGTGGTCGGGGGTGAGGCGTAACACTTTGTCCCTGAGCTTTCCGGTAGCGTCATAGGACTCCATCGGGATGCCCCACGCGTCAATGTCGGCATGGCAGTCGAGGCAAATGCCCTTACGATGTATAGCTAGCCTTTCCTTGGTCGAGAGTCCGGCTGCGTCTGGATTTTCTTCATCAAGTTCAGTCAATGCGGGGACTTCCGGTGGTGGGTCTCGTGGAGGATCTCCGAGAAGGCGGCCACGGAGCCACACACCTCGGTTTACTGCGTGGGCATCTTCACCATCACTGTGGGCGAGCAGGAACGCCGCCTGAGTTAGGATACCACCTCGTCCCTCAATGGCAGGTACCTTGGAAAATCGGTGTCCGCTTGCGGGGAGAGGTGCCCCGTAGTATTTCGCCATGACATCGTTGATCACCATAAAGTCGGATGACAGGCAGTTCAGGCAACTAAGGTCCTCATGCAGCAAGGTCTTTAGGAATGCGGCTGGTTCGAGCTTCATGTAGTCCTTGTATTTGGGATTCCACCACCTGTAGTAGTTGGGGTTTATGGCGATTTGTTCGAATTTTGAAAAGCCTGCCCAACTTTTGGTAAAGTCGGTTATAAAGCGATCAGATCTCGAGTCCGCTAACATCCGCTTAACTTCGGCACTCAATTCGGAATCTGTGATCGGGCCGTCACGCGAGGCGAGGGTTAAGAGCCTTTGGTCTGGTATGCTTCGCCAGAGGAATGCGGCTAGACGACCGACCAGTTCGAAGTTCTGCATTTTCTGCGATTGTTCGACGTCCGAGTAAAATAAGAATCGGGGATCGGCCAACACCATCATCAGCAGGTCCCGTAAGGCATCGACCTTCGATACGGAGTTTTTCAGTGTGTCGCCGATCAATGCATCCAATTCATTTCCTTCGGTTTGCGTCAGGGGGCGTCGCCAAGCCTTCTTCGCAATTGATTTCACTCCTTCGGTGATGGTGTCGTCATCCAGTTTGCCGTTTTTCAGGAATGGTTGGACGCCAGCCGGTGGCCATTGCCAAGGCAGGTCGAATTCGATACGCTCAATCACCGCGTAACTGGTGTCCTTCATGACTTCCTTGTAGACGGCTGGCTTGCCTCGGGTGAAGTGGTCGCTGCCTCCATGAGAGGGCTTCAACCAGTTCTTTGTGGCAAACTCTTGACCCCATGCATCAGTCCAGCGGTCGTCGGCCCGGATGAAATGGGCGTCACCAAAGGTCACCCAATTCTTGTTGGTTACGGGTTTGTCCGCGGGCGAGGTGAGTGGAGAGGAATTCTGGACTGTTAGGAAGCGGTAATGGAAATGGGCCATGATGCCATAGGGGTCTTCCTTTGAAACGGGGGCCGGATCCACCCCGGGGAAATCGAAGACGTTGCCAAAGATTTCAAAATCTTGGGAACCAGACTTCGCCTCCACAGTGAAATTGTCGATTGTATGCTGGGGCGACTTAAATCCCCTGTCGAAGAAAACAGAGAATTCATGTTTAGCGAGTTCTCCTCCCTTTTGAGGAGGTTCATTCCTCATCCTCACTCGTACGCGAAACTGGCCTTCTGGTCTGTTGTCGTCGATGTAGATGCGAAAGAAATGATTGGGAGGCACGGGGATCTCGAAGTCTTCGCCGAGCCATTTGGGTCCCAGATATCGGCGATGTTTGCGTCGATTCCCATGAGCAAGGTCGTTGCGGTTTAGGTAGTGCTGCTTTTCCCAGTCGTTCCCTTGTAGGACATACCGCTTCGGAGGTTTGGCTAGGTCAGGTACGGCTAGCTCGATGGCTTTCTGGAGGACATTTAGATATACCTCCATGTGACCAGCAGTCAGTTCGAGTTCGGATTGAAGGGATTCGCCGTGCTTACCCGCGGGGTCTTCTATGAGGTCTCCGCTGAAGTCCCGGTCAATCTGCAGTAGGTCGCGCAGACTCCACGCGATTTGAGTGTTGGTAAGACGGTTAAAACGAAAGTCCCGTTTGTCGCTGGCGGCATAGGTGCGGTCCAGTTGCTTAACCACCTCAGAAACAAAGCCTTTGCGTTTAGCGATACTAGGCTGAATCGAGTCTTCTGGAGGCATATCGCCTCGCTGTAGGTTGTCTAGTATCTCTTGCCAATGTTTGGCGTTCTCAAGACGGAAGTCTTCCAGTTCATTGAAGTTAAGCCCTCCTTTTTTCTTTTCTGCATTATGACATTTGGTGCAATGCGCTTCAAGGAATGATGAGATCGTGGAAGATACTTCTAAATGAATTTCTTCGGCTTTGGCAATTGAAGCGAAGAGGAGGAATCCTTTGGTCAGCAAAAGCGCCAGATAGGCTGTATTGGCAAATTTCAAGTCACTGAATTAAATGTCTCGGTAGGACTTTCGGCAAGATAAAGGTTTTTGGTATATTCCTTTCAATAAGGGTTGAGAACATCGCCTCACCAACTTTGGTGCGCAAATGATTTGCTCCCTCGATCCATATCGATAAAACCAAAAACCCATTGAACGCTTTTTGATGTTGGCTAATTTACGTCACCGTTGCTGGTCTATGAAACACTTCCAGTTTTTATACATTATCTTTCTTTGCAGTTCCTGCCTAACAGCTTCATCAACAGCTTCTAGTTTTAAAGCATTACTGGAAAGGCATTGTCTCGATTGCCATGATGCGGATACGCAAAAGGGCGAGGTTAGATTGGATAACCTTACGGACTTGGGCATTAAAAAACAGTTGGATTTACTCAACCGAGTTCACGAACAGTTGTTCCTGAACGAGATGCCACCAGCCAAGCGAAAGATTCAACCCACTCATGAAGAGCGTGCAGAACTCATTAATTGGGTCAGTAGTGTTTTGGGTAAGCATGGGGGTTCAAAACTTGAAGAGAAATTACGGTACCCGAGCTATGGCAATTATGTTGATCACGATAAGCTTTTCAGTGGTGAAGTGAAAGAGAAACCTTACTCGCCAGATCGTCGGTGGTTGGTGAGTCCACAAATTTTCGATGAGAGAGTAAAAGATGTTTTTCAACTTCAGGGCCGCGACCGAAATCGAAATTTGTATGGAGTAAAGAACCCCTTTCTTCTTCCTGACCATTCCGGCGTAAGGGACTATGATAACGTAAGCTTGGATGGAGGACACCTTTTGGTGATGTTGCCAAACGCCGAATGGATTTCCTACAAGCAACTACGCGCTTCTCGTGTTAAAAATGGGGAGCTTCGTGCAGACGAGTTTCCAAACGCTAGGGATCGTTGGGCGCCAAGGGAAACTCCGGCTGAATTCGAAAGTATCATCTTAAAAGGGGAGCCTCCAACTGTAGGAGAGTTGTCCGCAGCAGTCCAAAAGCAATTTGGTTTGGTTCTAGGACGTGTTGCACGAAATGATGAGCTTGAACGCTATATCAACCATACTTTGGAATCCATTAAAGCAGCTGGCAACACGGAGGGTTTGAGGCAGATGCTGGTTTCCGTTCTCCTAGAGTCTGAGTTTCTTTATCGAATGGAATTCGGGGTGGGGGAGTCGGATATGCATGGACGCAGGAAACTCCCATCTCATGCTGCTGCCCAGACGATTGCCTACGCGCTCGGAGATCGTGGTCCTGATGATGTCCTCCGCAAAGCCGCCGAGGAGGGAAGGCTTTCCTCACAAGAGGACTACCGTAGAGAAGTTGCTCGTTTACTGGCGGATGACTCTATCCTCGCTGGGCCGGTAGATCCAGGTTTGAGTGGAAAGAACATGCGCACCCACGAGAGCACGCATCCCAAGCTCGTCCGGTTTTTTCGCGAGTTTTTTGGCTATCCCAACGCTCTCAAGATCTTTAAGGATATTCCTAGAAGTGATGGTTTCTGGCAGAATCCATCTAGAGGGACTGCGGGTTCGCCCGGCTTCTTGGTCAAAGAAGCTGATCGTGTCGTGGACTGGTTTCTTACCAAAGATAAACATGTCTTTGAGAACCTTCTAACCACAGAAGACTTCTTTGTTTATCACGACAAAGATAATGACACTGGTACTAGGATTATCCAAGAGTGGACCGAGGTCTATGAGTATTTTAAGGACAAAGATTGGAAGAGTAATCCAGAGCAGGTCATTGAAGATAATTTAGACTTCTTGAAGTCCAAGAAGTACGTTCGTGTGTCGGGCTCTAAGTCGAAACGCGAATTCATGCGGTATATGTATTTTTGGGGCGAGACTTTAGGAAAAGGCCGGACTCCATTTACCACTCCCTCCTTTGCTCACGGTTATTATTACAACCACTCAGTCTTCTACAGCCTGCCTCCTACCCCCCATCCCTTTCGATATGGCGGTGTGGAGAATAAAAACTACAAGGGTCTGGATGACGTAGAGTTCTGGAATTATCCAGTAGAGCAACCTTTCAGAATGCAAAACCGTAAAGGTCTTCTTACTCACCCTGCTTGGCTCATTGCTCATTCTTCTAATTTTCACACGGATCCGATCAAACGAGGACGATGGATCCGTGAAAAGTTGCTTGCTGGAAGGGTTCCCGATGTGCCGATCACAGTAGACGCTCAAGTTCCTGATGATCCTCACAAGACTTTCCGCGAACGAGTCGAGACCGTGACTCAAAAATCTGAGTGTTTGAAGTGCCACCGCCACATGAATCCTCTTGGTTTACCTTTTGAGGTCTTTGATGATTTTGGGCGATATCGTCTCGACGAACCACTTGAATACGAGGAGCATATCCTTGCGAAGCCAACTAAGAAGAATGGTGCTACGACTTTCAAGACAAAGCCCGTCACAACAACCGGAGAGCTAGTCGGGACAGGAGATTCCACGCTCGACGGCAAGGTTGCCGATCCTTTTCAATTAATCGAACGCCTCGCTCAATCCAGTCGGGTACGTCAAAGCATTATACGTCATGCATTTCGCTTTTTTATGGGGCGTAATGAGATGCTCTCGGATTCTCAAACACTCATAGATGCCGATAATGCTTATTTGCAAAACGAAGGCAGTTTTCAGGCAGTTATCATTTCTCTTTTGTCATCCGACTCCTTTCGATATAGAAAATAATCATAAATCTACAACGCAGAACCCAATACATGTGCCATGCTTATTAACTCTCGCCGTGATTTTCTAAAATCTGCACTACTCACTGCTGGTGGGCTATCCTCAACAGGAACGATTCCAAATCTTTTTGGCAACTCTTCCAATGGGAATCCAAGGCGCTTTATCTTTCTGCACCGTGGAAATGGTCTTTTTCCATCAGTTATGCCACCTCCGTCTCTCGGCGAGCAGGATAAGGCGCGTGAGCAAAAGAAAGAACCTTTCGAAGTGTCTCTTGATCAGCATGACCTTCCAGATTGGATGGAACCGCTTCAAGGGCACAAGGATAACCTAACCATTCTTCAAGGCCTTTCCGGTAAGATGTGCACCACGGGACACCATTCGTGGTGCTCATCATTAGGCGTCTTTAAGGCCAATGAGCGTCCGAGTTCGATCAAGTGGGCCACAGTTGATTTTGAGCTAGCTAAGCTTTTCCCTTCACCCATGGAGCATATTGAGTTGGCTTGCTTTCCAACAGGCGGAGGAAATGCTCGAGGTAGCCTAGATGGGATCGCAATGGGATTCTCAGCTCGGGGACCCCAACAGCCAAACTATGCATTTGGTTCTCCAAAGGGTGCAATGGAGGAACTCTTTAAGTCTGTCTCTGATAATAAAGATGATCAGGTGAGATATCAGTTGGAGCGTAAGGTTCTTGCGTTTGCCGCTGAAAATCAGGCTCGCCAATCACAAGGGCTCTCTGGTGTTGAGAAACGAAAAATTACCAATTATTCTGAATCGATCGAAGCCATCCGAAAGCGTAACGCCAAGGTGGATGCCATGGGTGATGTTCTTCGGAAGCATGTGCCCAAACTTGAGGAAAAGTATCTTGCCGAAGAACTTACTACACTTGATCGACAGCGCGCTCACACTGAAGTTCTTCTCTCTGCCTTGATCTCAGGTCTTACCAATGTTGCGGCCTTTACCGTAGATGAGCTTGGCCATCGCTACACTGGTCTTCCTGGGCTAGAGAGGGAGAAGATCAACATGCATGATGTCGGGCACAACAAGAGCATTGGTGGCGTAGAGCCTCATGAGATTCGCAAGCGTGCTCGCCAGCATCATATGACCCTAGTTGATACCTTAGTAAGCCGATTGAAAATGGTGCCAGAAGGTAACGGGACCATGTTTGATAATACCATGATA
Organism: uncultured Opitutia bacterium; assembly: GCA_913048125.1. Taxonomy (GTDB): domain Bacteria; phylum Verrucomicrobiota; class Verrucomicrobiia; order Opitutales; family JABJCN01; genus JABJCN01. Next base: position 13,447 of record CAJWWL010000053.1, read on the forward strand.
TTCTACTTCCCCGACGGTGGTGAAACCCACCACAGTCATGGTTGGGAATACCCTTTCGTTATCCTTTCCGGTCGAAACTGTAAGTTGGATATTGCTGGCCGTTATATTCGTTTGCCTTACCACAACCAAGAAGGGCACAAGACGCTTGGTAACTTTTACACCACACTTTTAAACGCATACGGAAATCCTGTTGAGCATTACGGGGCTCACGACTTGAGTCTCAAGATTGACCAGTCAGGTGCGATCAAGGATTTTCTGATCTAAGCGGCTTTTTGCGGCGAAGGGTAACCGTTCACAACTATCTCACTACTTAAAATGAAATATATCCTCCCTGTAATTGCTGCTTACTTATCTCTCTCCTGCCTATTGTCATCTCAGGAGTCTTCGAAAGATAATTCAGATCAGTCTTGGCCTCAATGGAGGGGGCCGACAAGAGACGGTTTTGTTTCCCAAAATGCAGCTTGGCCATCTGGTATCGGTAAGTCCAAGCTCAAACTCAAGTGGCGCAAGAAGATCGACAAAGGTTACCCCGGTCCAGTTGTTTCAAAACATCTAGTTTTTACCGTGGAGACCTTGGAGTCCAAGAACGAAGTTGTCCGTGCCTTCGATAGGGCGACTGGTGAGCAACGCTGGGAGTCCTCTTGGGAGGGTTCAATGCGAGTTCCTTTTTTTGCCAGAAAAAATGGTAGTTGGGTTCGTTCTACACCTATCTATGACGGCAAGAATCTTTACGTTGGTGGTATACGGGATTACCTTGTGACGCTTGATGCCGAAACTGGCAAAAAGGTATGGCAAATCGATTTTACTAAAAAGTTTGATTCACCAGTCCCTGGCTTCGGTTTAGTGTGTTCACCCATGGTTCATGACGGTTCCCTTTATGTCCAGGCAGGTTCCGGACTTGTTAGGGTGGATACATCTTCCGGAAAGATTCTTTGGCGTTCTCTAAATGACGAAGGAGGTATGCATGGTAGCGCATTTTCCTCTCCAGTTTTTCAAAATTTACTGGGAAAAGACCAGATCCTGACGCAGACAAGAAACAAACTCGCTGGTGTAAGTCCGGCCGATGGGAAGGTTTTTTGGAGTCAGTCAATCAAGGCCTTCAGGGGAATGAACATTCTCACTCCTGCCGTCTATAAAAACAACCTTTTTACCAGCAGTTATGGTGGCCGTTCAGTGTTGCTCGGGCTCTCCAATAAAGGTGAGGGTTTCTCTGCAGAGCAAAAATGGGACAATCCTCAACAAGGTTATATGTCGAGTCCTATCATCATTGGTGACTACTGTTATTTGCACTTACGCAAACAACGTTTCACCTGCATCGACTTAAAGACAGGTGAAACGAAGTGGATCAGTCCTGACACCTATGGCAAGTACTGGTCCATGGTCACTAACGGTGATGAAATCCTAGCATTGGATGAAAGAGGTGAATTGCACTTAATCGAGGCCAACCCTGAGAAGCTTGTGATCAAGCAAAGTCGTAAGGTTGCAGATCAGGAATGCTGGGCACATCTTGCTGTTGCGGACAAGCAAATTTTTGTCCGAGAGCTTGAAGCGATTGCTTGCTATGAGTTCAACTGATCTCTTGTGCTTTCAGGATATTCCGCTTTCGGGTTAGGAGGCGGATGCAGCAAGAGCCTGATCAATGTCAGCAATTATATCGTCCTTGTGCTCTAGACCCACAGAAAGCCTAACAAGTTCTGGCTTTATACCACCCGCTGCCTGCTGTTCCTCAGTCAGTTGCGAGTGTGTGGTAGTCGCTGGATGAATAGCTAGGCTTTTTGCATCACCTACATTAGCGAGGTGGGAGAAGAGTTTAAGTTCATCAATGAACTTGGATCCAGCTTCAGCGCCACCCTTGATTCCAAATACAACCATGGAGCCACCTTTGCCTTCCAGATACTTCTGGTTGAGCTCAAACATTGGGTCATTTTGGAGGCCGGGGAAACGAACCCACTCTACCGAAGCGTGTCCTTCTAGGTGCTTGGCTACTGCTAAAGCATTCTCGCAATGCCTTTCCATTCGAAGGGTTAGTGTTTCGATGCCTTGGAGGAATTGCCATGAGTTGTCTGGAGCGATACATGCTCCCAGATTTCTAAGGGGCACAGTGCGCATGCGCAAGATGTAGGCTAGGGGAGCCAGCGGTTCTGGTAGGTCGTGACCCCAGCGAAGCCCGTGATAACTGGCGTCTGGTTGGTCATAGAGAGGGAACTTACCGTTGGACCAGTTGAACTTCCCTGAATCGATAACTACACCGCCAATCCCATTACCATGGCCACCTAACCATTTCGTGAGTGAGTGGACGACCACATCGCAACCATGTTCGATGGGACGTGTCAGGTAGGGAGTGGAAAATGTGCTGTCGACAACTAGAGGTATTCCATTGGCCGCTGCGATATCACCAATTGCCTTGAGGTCTGCAACATCGAGTCCTGGATTACTGACCGTCTCGCAGAATAAAGCTTTTGTCTTGTCCGTAATGGCTGCTGCAAAGTTTTCAGGATTATTCGGGTCCACGAACTTAACGTTGATTCCGAGCTTCGGCAAAATGTCATTAAACTGGGTGTAGGTACCTCCGTAGAGGTTGTTGGCTGATACGATCTCATCACCAGCTTCAGCTAGGTTGATTATTGAGTAGAAGACTGCACTCGTTCCTGAAGCGATACCAAGACCGGCAGCACCACCTTCGAGAGCGGCAACTCGTTGTTCGAGAACATCTGTGGTTGGATTCATCAACCGAGTGTAGATGTTACCCAGTTCGCGAAGTCCAAA
>CAJWWL010000054.1 GCA_913048125.1 uncultured Opitutia bacterium
TTTTTTTACCATCATCAAATATACAAAGTCCATCACTTGTGATTGCGAGTCCAAGCAACGGGCATGGCGGGATCGTTTACACCACGACCTTTTTTTTCCTTAGTGGAGGGCTTTGAACCGGGATCCATGGTTTCGAGAACTAAGCCTCGCACAAGGATGGTAGCATCCTTTGGTGGATAGGCTTCATAAACATCACTATCTGCAAACATGTCAGTTACGCCATTGAGTATTGGGTTGGACTTTGCAGAAGGTTCGATGGCACCGCGACAGGCCTCTCGCTTGTGACCACCCCAGTGACTGACCCACTTCTCTCCAAGGACACGCTTGCCGAAACCGGCATGTTTTCCGCGGAATGCATGAGTGCTAGTTCGTAAACCCAATACAGGTATGCCTCGGTTGCAAGCGTCATCAAAATGCTTGTAGTCCTCGTCGCTCCAAGTACGGAAGCGCAACAGCATGATAATGGCGTCAGCGGATGCCAATGCCTTAGGATTGGAAATGCTCTTCTGGTTGTTGGGATCAATCTCTCCCTTGTCATTTACAGAAAATGAAACGGTGCATTTAAACCCATGATGCTGGCTAAGGATTTTCCCAAGCATGGGCAGACCTTCCTCGCTTCGGTACTCTTCATCACCTGCTAGAAGTACGATGTGCTTGCCTTTCCCAGGACCTTCGCCACCGGGGTAGGTAATCCAAGGGTCTTCAGCATTTGTGATGCTGGAAAATAGAGCACAGGCGAAAAGTGTGGGGAGCAATTGCTTCATATTGGTTATGTAGAATGAGTGAATTAGGTGATGATTGGAGTTTTTCCTTTGGTTTAGTCAAATGTCAAGACTGGGCATTTTTCGGTCAGGCTTGTCATCGAGGCTTGGTGTGATTCCATGAATTACAGCATGAAATTTCACGGTAAGAACTTAATTGCGGGGTCTTGGGAGGATGGCATGCCAGAGGCAGGCTTCCAGTCAAGGAACCCAAACACTGGAGAAGTACTGGAGCCAATCTACAACGACGCATCATTGGAACAAGTCAAGGTTGCCATTGATGAGGCAAATCAGGCATTTGCAGATTTCCGAACGACCACTCCAGAGCATCGCGCAGACTTTTTGGAAACTCTAGCGATTGAGGTCGAGGAACGGGGTGAGGAGATCATTGCCTGCGCACAGGCGGAGACAGCTCTCGGTCAGCAACGTCTCAAAATGGAGCTATCAAGAACGCTAGCGCAGCCAAAACTTTTTGCAGAACTCATCCGGGAGGGTTCATGGCTTGAGGCTCGTATTGACAGCGCCGAGCTCTCGCGACAACCCATTCCACGCCCGAGTCTTCGCTCAATGTTGCAGCCAGTTGGGCCAGTTGCAGTCTTCGGTGCCAGCAACTTCCCACTGGCCATCTCAGTAGTAGGCACAGATACCGTATGTGCCTTCGCCGCAGGGTGTCCAGTCGTGATTAAAGCTCATCCAGCACATCCTAGAACTTGCGAAATTACGGCTCAAGCCGTGGTTGCTGCTCTCAAAAAACATAATCTTCCTCCAAGCCTCTTCTCGCTCTTGCACGGACTAGACCATGGAGTGGGCCAAAGCATAATTGCACATCCTAAATTAGCTGCCGTTGCATTCACGGGCTCGCTTGCTGGGGGTCGTTCGCTGATGGACGCAGCAGCAAGACGCGAAGTACCCATTCCCGTGTTTGCTGAAATGGGTAGCCTTAACCCGGTCTTTCTCCTACCTGATGCGCTGAAAAATCATGGGAGCAAGATTGCAGAAGGTTTTGTTCAGGCTCTCACATTGGGTGTGGGGCAATTTTGTACAAATCCATCCGTACTATTGGCCTTAGACTGCCCAGCTTTAGACACGTTCTTAAGAGAAACCTCTCAACACGTCCAAGCATGTGAACCAGAAACGATGCTCCATAAAGGTATTCACCTCAACTACACTGAATTAAGTGAAGCCTTTAGTAATCTATCAGGGGTGAGTGTTGTCGCTAAGACAAAATCTGCAGATGCCAAAAAACTAGAGGCAGACGTTACACTATTGGAAACAAATTTTTCGACGTGGTCCTCCACCCCAAAACTTCAACAAGAGTGTTTCGGACCAACCTCCATAATTATCAGGGCTAAGAATCTCGAAGAACTGCTTGAGTTCGCTCGCAATATGGAGGGTAGCCTAACTGCCACTCTACATGGTACAAATGAAGACCTCGACACCCACAAAGAGCTCATCAAATTGCTGGAGACAAGAGTCGGCCGGTTAGTCTTTAATGGATTCCCTCCGGGAGTGGAGATTGGGCACGCAACCCACCACGGAGGACCTTATCCAGCAACTTCCACGGGTGCCCATACTTCCATCGGGTTAGGCTCTATACAACGGTTTGTTCGACCAATTTGCTATCAAGGTTGCCCAGATTCACAACTGCCCCGCGAACTACAAGACGCAAATCCACGTGGAATCCTTCGAACTGTAGACGGAAAACGCAATCGGAACCCAATATCATAGAGAGACAGTTTGAGGCTTTACGCACTCACACTCTTCACTACTATGAGAGTGTAGTTTGTAGCATAGTGGCTATGCCTTGTATCCAATCCACAACTCGTTCGCTGAGGATGTTCCTACTCTTCCTGCTGGTACACCAACCTGCGGCTTTTTCTGTAGAACCAAAACCTCTAGAAATTCGCAACGGAACAATCATTCCGAAGCTCCTCTGGAAAGACAACACCTTCAAGGACAACCTTCTGGTGATTCAAATCACAGACTCCCACGTTTTCTTACGCGACGACGCACAGGTGCTGGCGATCCGCCATGAGCACCTAATTTCACTCCACGAAACGACACACCAGAATCTAGTTTCTGCTAAGATCAACCAAACTGCCAACAAGATTGGTGGATCCAAACCTGGAACGATCCGAAAACAGCATATTTCACCTGGCCATATTTTCCCACGATTGGTATGGACTGACGGCGAGGAAAAACGCCTAGTCGAGGTACTCAATATTAAGAGTGGGTACTATGTTCTTCGCGTAGATGGTAAAACTGCAGCCATAAGCCAAGAAAAGTTTCTCTCCGTACTGGAAACCACAGAGAATTTCCTCTCTGGGGGAGAGCTGCCCAAGCCTCACTCGCCTCCAAAAGCGAAACCCGAGCTTGGAGAAAACCCTTTCTTGGTTACAAACCTGCCACCACCAAACTTCCCCGAGGCACTCCCCACAGATCAAGATCTCCCAAAGATCAATCCTCCTGAAAACCATCAAGTCAACAGCTCTGCACCAACAAAGAAAAATAACAAATCTGTAGTTTCAATTTCTGGTGAAAAAAACAAAAACAAAGGTAAAGCAATAGGTCCACCGCCCCCCCCTCCATCTACTGGACCAACATCCACTCGACCGATACAGTTTGACTTCAAATTCTCTGGGGACGCGAGCCCACCAACTATCGAAAAATGATGGATGCTTACCAATGCATGAAGGTTGTTGCCGTTATTTTTTTGGCTACGCTTACATTGGGAACAACGTTCGAAGCGAAGGCTCAAATGGGCGTTGGCTCTGTCATTCCTGCTTTGATCTGGAAAGATGGTACGGTCAAACGAAACGTCACGATCCAGCAACTTGCTGGTAATACGATCATCCTGAAAGTTGACGGACGCCTCACTCCAATCGCCAAGCAAGACTTCCTTAAACTGTATCAGCAAACTCAGGCTAATCCAGATAAAGTCAACAGCGCCCCAGTGGCGGCACCACCTCCACCGAAAAAGCCTGTCCTTCCTACACCGGAGCAATTCCCACCCGGTACTGCAGTATCCCAACTGGTTTGGAAAGACGGAACAGTCCGAAGCAACGTAAAAGTCATTCAGGCGAGGCAAGGTTTTCGAATTCTTAACATCGATGGCCGTTCTCAAACGATAAGCGATTCGGTCTTCCAAGAATTGCTCAAGCAAACAAGTCAGCGACCCGGAATCCAACCACCACGACCGGTGGCAATAGCTCCAACAGAACCAATACCTAGTGAGCCAACACCTGCACCTGCCCCTCAACCTGAAACGACACCAGCACCAATAACACCAAATACGCAAACCCCTGCTCCCGCAAAACCTGCCACACTCCCCTCTTCTACTACAACTTCGGTTCCTAGCCCTGAACCTCCAGCTCCTACTGCACCACCACAACCCCCCATTGACGGAACCAAAGTTGGTCCACCACCTGAGACCCTACCAGAACTCGATACAGATGAAGAGGTCCGCTTCACCTTCATGTTTACGGGGGACACTCAATACCCAGACGTTAATGATGAACCTTCGCCGGAACGTATGGCAGCTCCAGAACCAGTCGTGGCTGAAGCTCCTGTAGAGGAAATAGACACAAGCAACTGGAAACGCTACGGAGATGAAGAACCTGAGGAAGCAGTTGCCAAAAAGATTACTCCGCTCGGGGTTCAATGGGATAAGCTCATGGCCGCAATGGGCAAAGGCTGGCAGTGGTTTTTAGACAATATCGTGTGGACCGGTCCGGTGGCAGGTGTCCTTTTTCTCTGCACACTCACATTAGCATTACTTGGCCGAGCTAAAAAGAAAAAGAAATTAGCAGCATTACAGGCCAGACATGCCGAACACAAAGCCAACCGGAGGAAAGCTCAGCCTAGGAGAAAAGGTTCTGGAGGGAAGGGTAAAGGCCTTGGTAAGGGCGGTGGAAAATTTAAGAAATTGAAAGCAGATACTGCTACTGCACCTTCTACCCAAGGCCAGAACAGCACAACCGACCACGTTTATCTTTGCTTCACATGGCATGACTATGACTCCGCAATTTCCCTTCAACAGAAACTTGAAGAGTACGGTCTTGAAGTCCGCAGCAGGGATCCGGAAAGTGATACGACAAAACGCTTTGATGTTGAGACTGTGGATAACATCGAAAGTTCTCAGGCTCTCATATTAGTAGCCTCAGCCAACGCCTACTCTTCAAACCGAGTGCAGCAAGAGGTTGAACTAGCAATGGAGGATAGAAAGAAGGTCATCCCAGTTTACCTCGATGCAACAGAGTTGCCAGATCATTTAGAGCAACTCGGCTATGAAGAAACATGCGTTTACTTCTATCCCGACGAACCCGAGGAAAGCATGGGAGAAATAATCGCCTACATTGAGTCAAAAGGTGTGAAATTATCAGCACCCGCTGCCTAAATTATAGAGAAGTCTCGAAATCCTTTGTTTGAGGTTCGCAGGGCTACGAATAATAAATTTCCGTATACGACTCATGGTCCTACTCAGCGTTCAGAACCTCAGTTTAGCCTACGGAGGCCCAAAGCTACTCAGTCAGACTAACTTTGAAATACGAAGGGGAGAAAGGGTATGCCTACTTGGTCGCAACGGATCTGGAAAAAGTAGTCTCTTTCGGATTTTGCTTGGCCAAGAGAAACCGGATGAAGGTCAGTTTGAATACGCAACCGACCTCAACGTGCAGTGCCTGCCGCAGGAAGTACCTTACGACTGGCAGGGCACATGCTTTGAAATCATAGCTAAGGGTTTTGGAGAAACTGGAAAACTGATAGCGAGTTTCCAGAAAATGTCTGACCAGCTTGCCAAGGGTGCAGATGTCGCTAACCAACTCGCTGAAGTACAGGAACAAATCGAGGCAGCCGAAATCTGGGACCGCATCCCCATGGTGGAACAGATTGCTAGTCGACTTCGTCTCGAACCAAGCGAGGAATTTAGTAATCTGTCAGCTGGTCTAAAGCGCCGCGTGCTTCTGGGTCGTGCCCTAGTCTCTCAACCCGATCTCCTTCTTCTGGACGAACCCACCAACCACCTCGACATCCCTGCCATACTTTGGCTGGAGGAGTTTATACAGTCCTTCAAAGGCGCTATCCTCTTTGTAACCCATGACCGCGTCTTCCTGCAGAAACTAGCCACACGTATCTTGGACCTAGACCGCGGTACACTTACCAACTACAATTGCGACTATACCACTTTCCTCGAACGGAAAAAGGAACTTCTCAACGCCGAGGCTCGCCGTAACGCCACGTTTGATAAGAAACTTTCTCAAGAAGAAGTTTGGATTCGCAAGGGTATCCAAGCTCGCCGGACTCGAAATGAAGGACGAGTGCGGGCTCTCAAGCAGATGCGGAGAGAACACAGCAAGCGACAGGAGTTACAGGGTGGTGTTCAAATGGAGGTCGTTCACTCTGAAGTCTCAGGACAAAAAGTCATCACTGCCAAGAACCTCCGTCATGGCTACGAAGGAAAGGCGCTGGTTGACAACTTCTCATTAAAACTGATGCGGGGTGATCGTATTGGTATAGCAGGACCCAACGGATGCGGAAAGACAACTCTCATTCGTATTTTACTAGGCCATCTGAAACCGGAAAGTGGTACAGTAGAACTAGGCACCAAACTCAAAATCGCATACTTCGACCAACTGCGTGACACCCTCAAGGAAGAAGAGACGGTTCAATTCAACGTTAATGATGGAAAAGAGTTTATAGATTTAGGCGAAAGACGTATTCATGTGAATGGATACCTTCAGGACTTTCTCTTCCCTCCACAGCGTGCCATGTCTCCAGTCAGTTCCCTTTCAGGTGGCGAGAAAAACCGACTCATCTTAGCAAAGCTCTTCGCACGACCATCCAACTGCCTTGTGCTTGATGAACCCACAAATGACCTAGACGCCGAGACCTTAGAACTACTCGAGGAACGACTACTCGACTACAAGGGAACCGTTATCCTTGTCAGTCACGATCGTTCATTCCTAGAGAATATTGTAACAAGCACACTTGTATTTCAGACCGACGGACAAATTAAAGAGTACTGGACAGACTGCGACACCTGGATACCCAAAATCCTTCCTCCAAAAGCTAAAACAAAATCAGGAACATCCGTTCAGCGTCCCCGCACAAACCGCCCTCGCAAGCTAACCTTCAAGGAAACTAAGGAACTTGAAAGATTGCCGCAACAAATTGAAGACCTTGAAACCGAGCAGTCTCGGATCATTGAAGAGATGGGAACCCCTACATTCTTTCAAGAAGACCCTACCGGTGATAAAGCCCGTGCAGCCAAAGAGCGGCTTGACGCCATAGATATTGAGTTGGAAGCATCCTTCGCCCGATGGGAGGAACTCGACAACATTCGGGTTAACTTCGTGTCCCAAGGCGGAGGGTAAGATTCGGATGCGTAGCTAAAACTTTGGCAGAGATTATTTTATTCCAACGGCTCCAAGGAATAACCTAGCAAGGAACTTGTTTCCTTCAGCATTCATATGGACGGTGTCTCGAGTCAAAAGACCACGATCTTTGTTTTCGGTGTTGGACTTTCGAAGATGCTCCATGAAAGACTTACGCAAATCAAGTAACTGAGAACCAGTAGCCTTGGCAACTCCTCTGCTGATCGAGGAATACTCCTCAAGCATGGAGTCGAACTTGTTGGAACCATCAGTCTTCTCTCCAATAACGGTTGGTGTACATAGTATAACCCTCGCTCCCTTTGCCTCAATCTTACTGATAATATCCTTTAAACCTGCCTCGAATACATCCTTCTTGGTTCCCTTGTTTCGGTTCCAGTGCCACACGTCGTTGATGCCGATGTAAATAAAGACCAATGTAGGTTTTTTGCTGAGAACATCACGCTCCAATCGACGCTGTAAATCCGGTACTTTGTTACCACTTATCCCGGCACCGATGATTGTAGCGCCCAACTCCGAATGATCAGATGCAAGTTTCTTCTTAAACAAGTCAACGTATCCACCAGGACGAGCCCCGCCCTGTGTGATCGAGTCACCAAGGAAAACTATGCGTTCGTTTTTTTTGAGTGCTTCAGAATGTGCGGTGGAGACCATGGTGGCCAAGAGTAAGGTTGAGAGGTATTTCATGTAAGACGAATCGTGTTTCTAGAGGGGATTTTGCGCAATCCGAAAAACTGAATGCAGCACAGATTTGACAGTATGACTCACTCACCTAACCTCTCCACCCATGAAAACCCTTTCACTCATTACAGGAGATAAACTTCCTACCACCGGTCTCGGACTTTGGAAAATTCCGGGTACAGATACGTCTCGGGTAGTGAAAGAAGCCATTGCTATGGGATATCGTCATTTTGACTCAGCTTGTGACTACGGGAACGAAGCGGAGACAGGCGAAGGAATTGCCGATGCAATAGCCGACAAGCTTTGTCAAAGGGAAGACCTATGGATAACCTCAAAGTTATGGAACACCTACCACCGACGCGATCATGTACGTCCCGCATTAGAACGTACACTCAAGGACCTGCGTCTGGACTATCTTGACCTCTATCTCATCCACTTCCCTATCGCACAAAAGTTTGTACCCTTCGAAAAACGCTACCCGCCTGAATGGTTATTTGATCCAGATGCTGAACACCCAGCAATTCAGCTAGATAAAGTGCCGATCCACGAAACCTGGTCTGCTATGGAAGAACTGGTGAAGGCAGGATTGGTCCGTAACCTAGGTATTTGCAATTTTGGAACCGCACTCCTGCAGGACCTAATCAACTGCTCTCAAATCCAACCCAGCGTCCTACAAATCGAACGACATCCTTACCTTGTACAAGAAAAGCTCGTGCGCTTTTGTAAGCAGGTCAATGTTGCGGTAACAGGATTCTCGCCTCTTGGTGCAGGATCCTACCTTGAGTTGGGCATGGCCGAACCAGCAGACTCAGTATTAAAAGAACCCATTGTAAAAACGATCGCTGAAAATCATGGAAAAACGGCTGCTCAGGTAGCTCTACGCTGGGGGATCCAGCAAGGAACTTCAGTTATCCCAAAATCTGTAAATCCTGACCGCCTACGCGAGAACCTAGATGTCTACGATTTTGAATTAACCCTAGGAGAGATGCACAGTATTTCGGCCCTTGACCGCAATCATCGGTTCAATGATCCCGGCGTCTTTGCAGAGTCAGCATTCAATACATTCTGCCCAATTTACGAGTGAGCCAAGAAATATCAGAACCGAATCGAATACTGGTCAATTCGTTTACGAAGTGTGGCGCGAGTGATGCCTAGAAGTGAAGAGGCCTTGACTTGATTGCCACCAGTCTCGCGCAGAGCCCTCTGCACCATTTCTTTCTCCATAGTTCCTAAGACCGTATCAGGCATGGACTCACGTATCTTGGCGTAAACGATATCAAAAGCCTCGTCTAGACTCATACTCTGAGATAGCGTATCGCTGTCACCAAGAACAACCTCATCTTTCGTAGGTTCAGAACTGGTCGAAGAAGGCTCTTCTACCTGAGTCGCTGAAGGGGCCTCGGGTTCTGGATCGTCAACAGGTTCAGGATCTTGTGATCCGACAGAATTTCCCGTACCTTCAACGAACTCTCGTGGGAAGTCCTTAACAAGAATGGTGTCTCCTTTGGCAACTACTGCGCTTCGATAAATTAGATTTTCCAGTTCGCGTACATTGCCGGGCCATGGATAGGCTACCAATCGAGCCATAGCTTCAGATGAAACCTTATGGGCCTTAACAGTCTCATCTGAAGATAGTTTCCGAAGCATGAACTCCACAAGATCTGGAATGTCTTCGCTGCGCTCTCGCAAGGCTGGAAGTTGTATACGAACTACGCTCAATCGGTAATACAGATCCTCTCTGAAATCACCTTCCTTCATCATTGAATCAAGGTCCTTGTGGGTGGCTGCAACAACTCGGACATCTACCTTGATGTTCTTATTGCCACCAACTCGCTGAATTTCGCCCTCTTGGATTGCTCGGAGAATCTTGGTTTGAGTGGACAATGTCATATCCCCAATTTCATCGAGGAAAATCGTACCTCCGTCACATAGCTCAAATTTACCTTGCCGAGAATTAGTTGCGCCGGTGAAAGCCCCCTTCTCATGCCCAAAGAGTTCACTCTCAATGAGATTCTCAGGAATGGCTGCACAATTGACTGCAAGAAAAGAACCTTCAGAGCGGTGGCTGTGACGATAAATAGCTCTGGCAACAAGCTCCTTGCCCGTACCGCTTTCTCCAGTGACTAAGACAGTGGCATCACTGGCTGCAACTTGACCAACCATTTTGAATACCTCCTGCATGGCTTCTGACTGACCAACAATACCCTCCTTTAGGTCAGCAGGATCAACTTTACGCGCAGGTTCATCATCACCAGCCTCCTCCAAGTCGTCATGAGCACGAACAGCATTCTCCACAATCTGAATGATTTTTTGGGGAGAGAAAGGTTTGATGATGTAGTCAAATGCGCCGAACTTCATCGCCTCAATAGCAGTCTGTGTCGTACCATAAGCAGTCATAAGAACAGACATCGATGCAGAGCTAGCCGTGCGAAGATGCTGTAAAGTCTCTATACCACTGATGCCCCCCATTCGGTTGTCCAAAAGAATCACGTGTGGTTTGTGCTTTTCTGCTTCTTCAATACCCTCTTCACCGCTAGCTGCAAATAGCACTTCATAACCTTTGGAGGACAGTACTCGGTTTAGTGAGTAGCGGATCTCGGATTCATCATCAATTACGAGGACAGTAGGTTTCACTTGAATAAATAATAGATGTGAGTAATTTCAGGGATCGGATTTAGTTTCCGGAAAAACCAAATGTCGCAAATGAAGCGATGGTCAATCCACTTGTTTCGGGTGCTTGGCATCCGATTGGAACTGCATGTCACATTTCTGCTGCTGGTTGCATGGTATTTGTTCTCAGGTTGGCAGGATGGAGGACTAGAGGCTTCCAGTACTCGCGCTATATCACTACTGCTCATCTTCACCACTGTCGTCCTGCATGAGCTTGGGCATTGCATGGCAGCCCGCAAATACGGCATCGAAGTACCTCGAATTGTCATACTCCCGATTGGTGGAATGGCACAATTTAGCCGGATGCCTAGGGAGCCTCGACAAGAATTTGTAATCACTGCAGCTGGACCAGCAGTTAACTTCGCTATTGTTCTGCTTATGCTGATTGCGCCGTTTTATGAACCTGCGCTTCTCCTAGATACTCTAGAAATCCGCACGCATTTGGACTTACTTTTTTTGGCCAATCTTGCGATGGGTCTCTTCAATCTACTGCCAGTTTTCCCGATGGACGGTGGACGACTTCTACGTGCGGTCATGGCGTCCAAACTCCCCTACCTAACCTCCACGCGTATCGCTTTTGAAATCGCTCGGGTTCTTGCCTTTGTAGGTATGGCTTTCTTCTTGTACCACCACCACTATCTCGGAGTTGCACTATTAGGATTCGTGTTCGTGGCTGGACGTATGGAGTACCACCATATTCGGGATAGCGAAGAAATTGGCGACCGAACGATCGGCGACGCCATGCGGAGTCATTTTCTGATATTGCCCGAGGATGCAAAGATTTCCGACGCAGCCCGCTTTGATCCGGGATTCGAACACTTTGATTTCATTCTGACCACCGCACAAGGCGTACCAAGAGGTGTGGTCACACTGGAAACAGTAAAGGCTGCTATGGCTGTTGGTCTAGGCGACAAACTACTGGATACCCAAATCAGTACCCCAGTTCAAAACCTTCAAGCTGAATGGCCCTTGAGAATTTATGCACGAGGATTTCGCAGACAAGAAACTCTGCATCCCGTTTTATACAACGACCGTATAGTGGGCGTGCTCGACACACGTGCGTTCTGGGAGATCCTAAAAGGTAGGAACCGCTCCGTCTAAAACTGCTTAAGCTCGTTGCTGACATCAGATATTTGGCTTTTGAATTCCAACTCTGAGCCGCTTTGATCATTCAAATTTTCAATAAGCAGAATCCAAAAACTTAGCGAGATCTCTTCGTTGCTTGGCTAGTTCGCTAGGAAGAAGATACATCATGTGGCCAGCTTCGTAGTAGTCGATGGTGACGTTCTTGTAGAGGCTAGGATGTAGACCGAGAGTATTGAATGTATATTCGGTAGCAAAGTAGGGAGTTGCCAAGTCGTAATAACCGCTGGAAACATGAACTTTCAAAGATGGATTGGTAGTCAGAGTCTGGCGTAAATTTTCAGCGGTCTCGACGTATCGGTTGGTAAAACGACCATAGTCCCATGGATGGACGCGGCTCGAGAGTATTTCGTAGGGAAGATCGCTTTCGTAACCCAGTTCCTCTCGCAGATAGCTGTTAAGAGTACCTGTGAAGACTCCCATAATGTCTGTGTAGCTGGGGTCATAATCAGGAGTCTCACCCAGATTGTCACGGTCGAGACCAGTGAAGCGCGAATCAAAGCGACCGACTGTGCGGCCCTCTTCACGTAGAAGTTGTTTAAAGAAGCGGTGAGCATGGATGCGTAACCCAGCTTCTTCGACATACTCCTTTTTAATCCCTGTGAGATCGGCGATTTCCTGAGCGAGTTTAGACTTCTGCGCAGCCGGTAGTGAGCGTCCACGGAGGAGCGCCTCGGGATAGCGGGTAACAGCGAAGTCTTCAGCAAGCTTTAGAACTTCTCGAAGCGGTTTTTTCTGAAGATTTGGAGGGAGTTTCTTGTGATACCAAGCTGTGGCGGTATAGCCAGGAAGGAAAACGATATTGGGGAGATCGTTACCATCGTTGAAGCGAAGTG
This sequence comes from uncultured Opitutia bacterium, assembly GCA_913048125.1. Lineage (GTDB taxonomy): Bacteria > Verrucomicrobiota > Verrucomicrobiia > Opitutales > JABJCN01 > JABJCN01. The sequence continues at coordinate 12,481 of CAJWWL010000054.1, forward strand.
TTTGGAACTGAAGCACCGAGGAGACAAGCATAAGGCCGTTGAGGTAAATCCCACGTTTACGCTGTAAATGATGCGCAAGAGCAGTGGCACGAGTGGTGCCATAGCTTTCGCCGATAAGAAATTTAGGAGAGTCCCAGCGTCCATTGCGCGTGAGATAAAGCCTTATAAATTCTCCAACTGACTCTACGTCGCCGTCAATGCCATGGAATTCTTTGGCCTTAGATTCTTCAGAAGCACGGCTGTAGCCGGTACTCACTGGGTCGATGAAGACGAGATCAGTCTTATCGAGGAGTGAGAACTCGTTATCGATCAAGGCGTAGGGCGGAGGTGGTTGACGACCAAAATCATCAAGCTTCACTCGACGAGGCCCAAGCAGACCGAGGTGCATCCATACGGAGGAAGAACCAGGACCGCCATTGAAGGAAAAGGTGACGGGCCGCTTAGGATGGTCTGTCTCCTTTCCTGAAGTGTAGGCAATGTAAAAGATGGAGGCGCGTTCGGTGCCATCTTCTTTTTTCAGGGTAAGGTTCCCTGCAGTAGCAGTGTATTCAATCTTGCGACCTTCAATTGTTACCGAATGCTCAGTAATAGAGTCTAATGGGAGATCCAGTTGGTCCTTACCTGGCTCGGCGGGATTCTTGCCCTCCTCCGCAAGGATTGAGGAAGACATCGTCAATGTGAAGAGGATGAGGTACAGTAAGGCCTTCATTATTTTGTAAGAATGGGAGTTCCAGAGATTTCGACGTTTTCTCCTAGTAGGTGTTTTGCAAAAAAAGCTTCGATACGGCGATCAAGTTCGGGGTGGCGTAGACCGTGCCCCATTCCCTTGAGAATAACGAGCGTACTGTCTACCTTGCCCTTAAGTAGAGCTTCATGAAAATCCCGGGCTTGCTGTACAGGAACAAGAGGGTCCTTGTCTCCATGCACCACGAGGATGGGTGCATCAGCTTTAGAGACATGAGTTTGCGGGGAAGCATCTAAAGCAACTTTTGATCGCTTCCGAACATATCCGCCCACTAACTGGCCTTCAGGAGAGTCTGGAGTATCATGACGCATGGTGCTTGGCTGGTCGACCATGGTTAAAAGGTTCGCGGGGCCACAGAAGTCGACGACGCACTTAACTCGCGTATCCATGTCCAGATGTAGGCCTAGCCTTCCAGACATTTCTGGAACGTCAGCGCTAACACCCAGCATGGCAACAAGATGGCCGCCGGCTGAGTTGCCCATGACAGCGATATTCGAGGCGTCGTACCCATATTGATCTGCATTCGCCTTAAGCCAACGGATAGCAGCCTTACAATCATGAATCTGAAGCGGCCAAGGCCCTTCGTCGGTTAATCGATAACCGATGGATGCCGCAGCAAACTGACCCCCACGAAGAAATTTCCGGATTCGGTGGACACCAAAAGCCTTATCTCCTTTGCGCCATGCACCCCCATGAATGTATGCAATCAGCGGGATTTTCTTAGAGACGGGATTTTCTGGAAGGTACAGATTAAGAGTTTGGCGAGGGTGATCCGAGTTTGCGTAGGGTAAGTCCAGAAGATTACGAAATCCATCCAGTCTGGCATTGGCAGGAGCAACCTTTGTCGACGCCAGTACAATGAGAGCGATTAAGATCGCAGAAAAAAGCTTCATAACAACACTAGCGAAGTAGAGTCATTTATTTGTCGAGCAAACCTATGCTCTTCATCCACTCACCGCATCGATGAGGCCATTTGTGAATTGGAAACTCGGTCTTGCGAAGCCCGAAGCCATGACCGCCAAGCGGATGAATGTGCAATTCCGCTTCCACACCAGCTTTGCGCAAGGCGAGATAATACTGAATACTACCTTCGGCGGGGATGCGGTCATTGCCAGCATGAACGAGGAAGGCAGGTGGAGTATTCTTGTCGATAGTGAACTCAGGTTCGAGTTTTGTCTTCGTAGCGTTATCCACTAGGTAAGCTGGGTAGACGAGCACAGTAAAATCAGGTCTACATGGTAGGTCATCAGCAGCATCGATGCGTTTGTAAACACGCTCAGAGTAGTTGGTGCTTGCAGTTGCACTCAGGTGACCACCAGCGGAAAAACCAAGGACACCAATACGGTTGGCATCCAGTTTCCAAGCCTTGGCTTTCTGGCGCACAAGACCAAATGCACGCTGTACGTCCTGCAAAGGAGCATCGTGCTTGGGACGATCCTTGCGACGAGGCACTCGGTATTTTAGAAGCACACCATTCACGCCGATAGAGTTAAGCCATTCACAGACCTCAATCCCTTCAAGGTCCCATGCGAGAATGCTGTATCCGCCGCCAGGGCACACAATTACAGTGGCACCTGTGTTGCTGTCGGAAGGTGCGGGATAGAATGAAAGCGTCGGTTCTGTTACGTTGGTGTATCTGTGAACAGGCTTGCGGTCTCCAGCCTTTGGTGGACGAAGGTACTCTTCTCCGATGTCACCTTTTTCTCCAGGCGCAGTTTCTGGCCAAAGATCAAGAACTTGAGCTGGCTTAGGTTCGGCAACGGCATTGAATGTTAAACCAACCAGTGCGAACAGGGAGGAGAAGAGAACTTTAGTTTGCATCATGTCAGCCAATGCTCAACCTCATCGAGCAAGTTTTGCAAACTGCAAATCAATGAATTTCAGTAAGCCGATATTTATCCTACACTGGTTGTTAGCAGCCTGTCTTGCATATGCCGCCCCTCCCGCAAAAGGAAAAGTACCATGGGCGCTCAAATTTGCGAAGGAGAAGCCGCTATCCCTAGATGATGCCAGCCGAATGAATTCTACTCGGATCACCGAGTTATGGCCAATCCCGTCAGATTCCGAAAAAGCCGAGAGCCAACTACAATCCCTTCTTGAACGGGCTCATCAGAACAACCTTGCAGTTTCGATCGCGGGAGCACGCCACAGCATGGGAGGGCATTCAATAGCTCCTGATGGAATTGTCGTGGATATGCGTCCATTCCGTGATCTGGAACTTCTCGACGAAGGGCGAATTCTTCGTGCTGGTTCGGGAGCGCTGTGGTCACAAATCCTGGCCTTTCTTGACCCGAACGGACTCTCGGTGGGTGTCATGCAGTCCAACAATTCATTCTCGGTTGGAGGATCGCTCAGTGTGAACTGCCATGGTTGGCAATACAATCGCCCGCCAATTGCGTCCACCGTAGAAGCATTCAGACTTATGAAGTCAGATGGTTCGGTAGTGCGCTGCTCCCGTGAAGAAAACAAAGAACTGTTCAGCCTAGTCCTTGGTGGTTACGGACTGTTTGGTATTATTCTCGAGGCCGACCTGCGCACAGTACCCAATCGCGCCTACAAACTGGATCGAAAGGTCCTCCCTTTCGGAAATGCCATACCTTACTACAATGAGCACCTCCGAAACAATCGGGATATCGACATGGCCTACGCTCGCCTAAACATTGTTCCAAAAAAACTCTTTGATGATATCATAATCAGTGCATTCAGACCTATTGAAAACGCCAAGCCCCCTTTAATGCGCCCCCCTTCGAAGACCTTTGTTCGTCGCTCCATATTCAGGTTCTCAGCAAAGTCGGATACTGGAAAAAAACTTCGCTGGAATGCAGAACGCAGTCTCGAACCTAAGCTCCAACCTGATACATTCTCCCGTAACCAACTGCTAAATGAAGGTGTAGAAATTTTCGCCATCCGCTCCGCCTTCGCCCCCGGCATCCTACACGAATATTTTGTTCCACCTG
>CAJWWL010000055.1 GCA_913048125.1 uncultured Opitutia bacterium
GGTCTAAAGCGAAAAATTTCTGGTATGAACGATGCAGTTTCCTATCTGGGTATGGACTATATTCGTTCAATCATCCTGACAATTGGAGCGTTTGGTCGTTTAAAACAGTTTCAGATTGATGGTAGTACTTTAGAGGATTTCTGGGGTAACAGCCTTATGGTCGCTGAGGCTGCCAAGGCTATCACCATCAGTCAAACTTCCTCAAGGACTATGGCTGAGGAATCCTATGTGGGGGGACTGCTCCATGCTTGTGGAAAGCTCATCCTGAGTGCCAACTTTCCATCTAAATACGTTGAAGTTAACCAAATGGTAGAGGAGGATGGAATGCCTCTGTTAGATGCCGAAGTGAAGATATTTGGTGCACATCATGGTCAGGTTGGTGCATTTATTCTCGGACTCTGGGGCTTGGCAGGTCCCATTGTGGAGGCAGTACATTGGTACCGAAACCCTTCCAATAGCATTCCAGTTGATTTTCAACCACTTACATCCGTTCATGTCGCATCCTCCTTAATATTTGAGCCAGGCGATGAAGAGGAAGACCTCCCATCTGATAGGGGGCTTTTCAATAACGCAGAGTTAGACAAAGACTATCTAGAGAAAATAAGTCTTCTCAATAGGCTGGAAGATTGGCGCTTTCTTGTTAACAGCTACCAGCGGCCAAACGAAGAGCGACAGAATTTAGTCTCTGGTATCCTAGATACTTAGGGCGACGACTTCCACGAATTTGCGGAGTGTTCCCAGAACCAACGAGGGTTGCTGGAACCTAATCCATCAGGACCCTGAAAGTAATATAGCCATCCTTCGAGATCGTAGTTGTAGAGGTTGGGATAAGTTTCGCTGTTTGTCCACATCCAACCCAATTCTAAATCCCAAAGCAATAGGCTTTCAGTGTTAGTTCCTTGGACATAGATCCATCCCAATCTCATGTGATAAATCCAGTTGTCAAAATTATCATGGAAAACCCCAAACCAAGATGATTTAAGCCAACCTCCATTCAGGATCTCAGCAGATTGGCTAATTACAGAAGGTGTTGAATGTATATCTGATGGATCACTACCAAGAGAGTCCTCCATTTTGTCACTTACGCTGTCGTTGTCGGAGTCTTCAACTAAATCACTAGTGCCTAATGCATCTTCTTGCGCTTCAGTTAGTCCGTCGTTGTCAGAGTCCTCAGTAATATCATCGAGAATATTGATGCTAAAGGTTTGGACTAGGTTATTACCTGCATTGTCAGTGACCTTCACACGTATGTTATGACTAGTCTGCGTTTCAAAGTTAAATTCTATGAGGGAACGCAAGTTGGAACCATCGATTGAGAAATCGTCATTATTTTCTCCTCCTGCTCCACTAACGAAAGAGAAAGTATGTGAGTCTGTTGATTCTGTATCAGTTGCTAAGAACGATCCGATCACATAGGGTGCTGCAATATTCTCTGATAAAGAACTGTTGCTCAGAGTGATTGAAGTTGGTGCTAGGTTCAATTCGCTGACAAGAATAGTGAATACTTGGTCATTGTTAGTTTTGCTATCATCCACCCTTAGGGTGACTTCGTGATTGCCAATTTCAGCCACTGTGGGCGTACCCGAGAGCGTGGCTGTTCCATTGTTATTGTCGGTTAGAGTCAGCCAGTCAGGGAGTGTGATGGGTGTGATGGATAGGGTGTCTGTGGGGTCAGGGTCATCGGTGGTAATAGCGTAGGCATAGGAGGTTGTAGCCATTGCAGTAGTTAGAGCATTGCTTGTAAAGGTGGGTGCATCGTTAATGTTTGATACCTCAATAGTAAAGGTTTGCTGTGTGATTAAAGTGCCATCTGTAGCGCTGATTGTTATCAGATGGGAACCCACATTATCATTCAAAGGCGTACCTGTAAGGTTTGCAGTTCCATCACCATTGTCCGACAAGCTTAGCCAATCTGCACCGATAGTTAGGGATAGGGTTGGTACATCGTTTGGGTTACTATCTGTGGCGGTGATTGTGGCATTATAGCTGATGTCTTCCGTTGCTGTGGTGACTGGCGTACTTTGGAATACGGGTGCAAAGTTATCTACCAAGTACGTTCCTGGTGTTGGGTTTTCTGAACTGGTCGTCCAGTTGTTTTCAGTATCACTCCATTCGTATGGATTGGCTCTTTCTAAGGACTTGCCTTGTCCGTCTGCTCCTGTGGGCCATGGAGAAGTATCATCGTATTTAACGCGCTCCGAGAGCAGCATTGGGTAGAACGGAGAAGAGCCGTCTATGGGGACTTCAAGCGTATCGGGTTTCAGTAGTTCTATAGTTTCGCCTGCGTTGGAGAGCGAACCACTCCAAGGTCCTGCTAGTACGACCGAGCTATCTATCCCATGATGTGTACGGAATGTGTTGAGTTTAACAGCGTCCGTGATATCAAAACCAACCACCACAAGCGTTCCAGAGGCAGATATCGAGTGTGAGGAGCTGAATGTAAAAGAAATTCCATTGGCAAGCTTCCAGTTCTCGAGAGAGAGCGTGCTGTCGCCAGAGTTATAAATTTCGATGAAATCCAGCTCATTTTCATTAGTGAATTCTCCTGAATTGTAGTGAATTTCAGATAGTATTGCGGTTCCCGTAGACGGCTTGCTATTGACGCTACCCAGCGTGTTTGATTGTGAAGGGTAGAAGCGTCCATTGACGTCTGGCCACATAACAAATGAGACTCCGTTCTGTGATGGTCCAATGGAAATGTGGTCCACTATGCGCAGGAGGGTGCCATCTGAACTTGCTTCAACCAGTGCCACATCGTCATCATACGCACTAGAAAGGGCAAAGTGGTTACTTGCGGGAGTGCCGAGTCCGGTCAATGGATCAACATTGGGGTTGAAGTCCGTCTCGTCGAAGGTCAAGTAGCCTCCTGCTTTAATGACTGTCCCGTCAGGAATCCTAAACTTTCGGAAATTCTCGTAGTCAGATGTGTCTTCGGAGGTGTCACTCAGATACCAGCCACTGATATCTATGTCTGAATCCCCGGGATTGTGCAACTCGATCGTATCGGTCAACGGGTAGTCCGTGTGGGCAAGAACTTCAGTAATGGCAATTTCTCGCTGAGGCTTGCCAATATCAAGCAGGTTACCTTGGAGCTCGTTGCTGGAGCGCCAACTGTCACCCATGTTACCCCATGAAGTGAAGTTTTTCTTGGATAGGGTGAGACCTGTGCCGTCAGCTCGGGAAGGCCAGTCACCTCTGTCTGAATAGGTGACCTCATCCTCTGTAACCAGTGGATAGGAGGTGTTGCCAGTGTTATTGTCTGTGAGCAGATCGCCATTGGTATCGCTACGTTGCAAAAGAAGGGTCTCACCTCTGTTGCTCAGTGACCCACTCCAAGGTCCCAAAGGCGTTACTGAGTTATCTAGACCGTATTTAGCGCGGAAGGTAGCGAGCTTTGTGCCATCAGTAGGAGCAAAGCCTACCACTATCAAATAATCACCTGAATGGATAGTAGTGCCCAATGGAAAAGTGTAGCTGACTCCATTCGCGATCGTCCAGTTTTCAAGCGACTCAGTTGCGCTCCCATTATTGTAGATTTCAATGAACTCCAGATCATCTGCGTTACTAGTAGATCCAGCATTGTACATTAATTCTGTGATTACGACAGGTCCTACGCGAGGCCCGCTATTGGCCGCGCCTGGTGTGAAGGTTGTCATTGGAGTAAAGTATCCTTCTTCATCTGGCCATCTGCCGAAGGACTCCCCACTTAAAGTTGCGCCAAACTCAACATGGTCGATCAATCGCAGAAGGTTTCCAGATGCATCGGCTTGTATCAGGTAGATCTGGTCTCCCTTTGATCCACTGAAGCTAAATTCCGTAGAAGTAGCCGTTCCCGCGCTTGGGTTCCAGTCGCCATTGGGATTGAAATGAGACTCGTCAAAGGTCACGTAGCCTCCTGCTGCTACCTTTGTCCCTTCTGGAATCCTGTACTTTGTGAAGGTGGTTGAGTCACTCATGTACCAACCACCAATATCTATGTCGTTAGAGGTGGGGTTGTAAATTTCGACCGTGTCAGTGACTACTCCGTCGGTGTTAGAAAGAATTTCATTGATAACCACACTCTGGGTTGCCTTTGCACCATCTCGTCCAGGATTACCATGGTAGTCTGCACTTGCACGCCAATTGTCCTCGTCACCAAGATGGTTGTTTCGATCGGCGGTAGTGCTTAGTAATGCATACTCAGCTGGATCCTTGAGTTCTAGCGAACTGCCAAGTCCATCGGCTTCCTCTGGCCAGTCATTAACATTATCGTATTCAAACTGAAAGACCTCCTGACCAGAGGGATCCTGAAGAATGATCACCTCACCATCGTTACCAAGACCACCAGACCAAGTGCCAGAAACTGTAATATTCTCCTGATAGTAAGCAGAAGAAGATGTTTGATAGCGTGCAGCAAATGCAGTCGCATCCTCCACAAGCAAAAGAAAGGCTCCAGCCTCCAGTGTGGATGCAGGAAAAGAGAAAGCCAGCCCGTCGTTTTGTGCGTTCTTGACCAGCTTATATCCAGTGAGATCGATAGTCTCAGTTCCAGCATTGTAGAACTCTAGATATTCGTAGTCATCAGAACCTTTGGGGTTGTAGTGAATCTCTGTAAGTACCAAGGAGGCATTAAGACAAGGAAAGCAGACCACGGTCACTACCATCAATAGTCGGAAGTATTCAAAGAATCCGTTCATCAAATCAAATCTGGGGTTCTGCCATAGTCGGCAGTTCCCTCCTGGCTTAGGCAAAAAAGTAACTGCTCAAATATACATGACTTTCTTGGCCAAGACAAGCCTTACGCGAAGATTGGCTATCTGTTCTGGTTATTCAGTACGACCTCCATTCGTTCTCCGAGAATGTCTTCGATGGCGAGCACTGCTTGCTGATACCTGTAACTGTTGGCTAGTCGTGCAGTTTCAATGCGATGCAGTCCTTCTTCTAGTCGTAAGCGGGTTTGTGGTGGGAGTATTAACTCAGGTGCAGTTGCATCTTCGCTCAACGCCTTTCTGACTTCTTCAGCTGTGGCGTTTGATATTTCTTTCGCCTCCCGAAGTGAGTAGGCTGCTGACTTTAGGTTGGCCAAGGCTTCTGCTAGATTTATTCGGGTCTGCTGACGAAGTAACTCTGTCTGAGCAGCAAGCTTATCTCTTTCAGCTATTTGTGCAGTTTCCGATCTACCTTGTAGATCAAAGATTGGAATATTGATGCCTGCACGAAACCGCCAGTCCTCATCTTCCCACCAGTTTGAATTCTCACTATATCCAGCTTGGATGAAATTGAACCAGAGTCGGTTTCGAGCTCGAGCCTGATTGGCACGCTTGCCAACGATGTCTGCCTGTAACTGGAGTGTGCCAATCAGAGGATGGTCTACCGCGTATTTAAGGAAAAGTTCTTCTGTCTTCAGTTTTTCGATATTCAAAGACGGTGTTTCAAAATCGCCGGCTAGCTGTCTATCACTCTTATCAGCTAGACCAATCCGTGCTAGAAGACGGTTCATCGTATTTTCAATCCTACGCCTTGAACTTTCTAGACGCTCGTCCACTTCAAGGTACTGGAGCCTTACTTCCAATACATCTGGTAGTGTTGCTTGACCCTTATCCAGTAGCGTTTCGTATAATTTTTTTTTCTTTCGGGCAGTCTGTTCTTCACGTTCTACCAGAATCATGACCCTTTTGGCATGTAGGGCTTCAAAGAATGCCTTTCTTGTTTCAAGGGTGGCAGACCATATAAATCCATCAGATTGAACACGTGCCAGGTGAATGCCCAATTGACCTTCGTCTCTCAATGCCTTGTTCAGCCAAGGGTTTGGAGGACTGAAGCGTAAAGCATATTCCTGACCAGTCTCGCCAGTCCAGCGATCATCGTAGGTCATACGCAGTTCGGGGTTTGGCAGAAGCCCAATAGCGTCTAGTCGGGCTTCTGCAGCACGAAGGCTGGATTCCGCTACAGCATCAAGTACGGGATTGTCCAATGCTAGTGATAGAGCAAGCTCTAAGGTTAGGCTCTGATCCGCATCCAGCTTAGGCAGTGGAGATGTATCTTGCGCATGAATAGAACTGATCAATCCAGTGACCAGAAGCCATAAGCTGAAAATCCCTGATGGGTGTCGCATCGATCAAATTTGCTTTAGGAGGTCTAGGACAGATTTAGGCTTCACTCTAATCACCACACTCTCTCCGTGAAGGAGTTGGTTTACATGGTCCTGCGATTCACCTTTCTTTGGGCGCAATAGAATGAATCTCCCGCGCTGAACGCTATTCGGCAGGGCACTTGCTTGATCAGGCACGGCTACCATGTGCGGGGTAACCGAGACTACTTCCATTGTCACAACCGCTTCAGGCGCAATGATTGGATACACAGAAGCTTCCTCGCCAGCTTTCGCGTAGTGCGCAAATTTTTCAGGCAGGAAACCACGTACAGTCTTAGTCGGGAGACCAGTCTCATCAAATTCCTCGATGATGAGCTTGATAATGGGATCGCCTCCCGCGACTACTTCACCCTGCTGGTGAAAAAGTCGTGCAATTATACCGTCATTTGCTGCTCTTAACGTGTACTGATCTTTGCGCTTGAGAAGGTAATCTAGTCGTTCACTGGTCGTTTCTGGTGGTCCATCTTGGGGTGTTGAGCTGTCTACTGTGGCAGCTTTATTGCTGAGTGTTTCAGCTTTAGCAAGATCTGCCCTGTAGCCCTCAAGAACCTTCGGGTACTCAGTGAGGTTTTTGGATAAAACAGCTACACGCGCCTTCTGTCGAATTACTGTCTCGCGATCTATAAGTTGCTGGGCTAATAGGCTTTCCAGTCGCTTCAATTCAGACTCTAAAACCTCAAGTTCAGCTTTATCCTGTGATATAAGAAGTTCCGTGTCTTGAATATCCGCCCGGATTGCTTGTACCATGGACGTGAATCGCCGTTCGCGTTCTAGCTTCTCTATGGCAATAGTCTGCCGAAGTGCCTCAATTTCCTCATCCAGCAAAGACGTATCCATCTGAACTAGGGGATCGCCCTTCTTGACGCGAGTATCCACCTTAACATAAACGTGTGCAACTTTGCCATTGTCGAGACTGGCTACGGATTCCAGCTTGAAGTCTACCAGTCCATTGAGCTGGTCATAACTGCCTCCACTGGTAAACAGCCAAACAACTACGACACAAGCACCCAACCAAACCAGTGCCGGCATGGCTCGGAATAGCTTAGAACTACCAGTGTGTTTTACGTGAGGAATATTTGGAGTTTCGTGCGACATTGATCGTTTGTCTCCCTTAAATCTCCACAGTTGAACGTTGCATTACCATGCTGACCTCTTCAACACCCTCTAGAGCTTCGAGACCTGCAATGAGGTCTGTGCGACCAGAGGGATCTAGCAGCCGCACTTGATAAGAGTACTCCATCGCTCCTCCCTGAATAGCCTCACGCATAGCCACCATCGAGGCTGAACCCGTCAGTTGACTAAAAAGTTCCTGCACACGGTCGATATTTTCACGATGCTCCTCAACGAGTATGAACCGTACAAGTCCTTCGAAGTTTCGTCGTGACGCAAATGGCGAGATATACAGGAACTCCGCCACCAAGCAAAAGTAAATCGGTCCAATCACAGCCACTCCAAAAACCTGTGCACCCGCACCGATACCCGTCGCGAGAGAGGCGAATAGAAAGATGATGTCACGCGGATCTCGTACAGGCGTTCGGAAACGTATCAACGCCAGTGCTCCTAGAATGCCTAAACCCCGAGCTAGGTTGTTGCCGATCGCTATGATCATGATACAGCTTACAATAGCTGAGAGCACAAGTGCCTGCACGAATGAGCGCGAATACGAGAAGCCACCATGCGTGTGCCGGTAGGTCCACGCAATGACCATTGCCATTACGAATGCAATATTCAGGGAGAGGAGGACCTCAAGCACGTTGTACGCACGTGCTGGTCCTAGAGCATTAAAAATCGGAGCCATCTTCGTAGGTGCAGTTTTCGGAAGCTGCGGAATACTGCCGACCTGAAAAAATAGATTCAAGCCGCATTGCAGCGGAATATTTACAAAATCCTGTACGCACTAAGTTGAAACGTTCAATCAGTTCTGCCATCCACTGAGGCAGCTCCGCTCCAGATTTCAGTTCAAGGATGTAGCCTGGAAACTCTCGACGCAAGCTAGCTTGAGTGTCGAGTGCATACCAGCGCTTCTCTTGGTGCGGGAATTCCCACTGACCTCTAGCTGGTCGATATGTGATCGACCGGTCTAGTGTCACTCTAGAATAACTCTCGCTTGTACCCTTGTATGACTCGCGGATGTAGCGGATGAAAACTGCAGGTCTAGCACCAACCTCATTGGTCAATCGAACAAACTCCAGATAGTTCTGGGTTTCTGACTCAGTCTTAAAGGGAATGAGCGTTGTCGGACGCAAGATGTTATCCCGATCATAATCACTTGGAGGGAGGATGGCACGGCTTTTTAAGATCATCGTGTTCACCTTTCTCTTGATTTCCATGAAGTATGGGCACTTGCCATCTGTTCCGTATGTACGAATCCTTAGTTTGAAGCGGCTGTAAGCTTTGCGCTCTTTGGCATAGTGCAAGGTGGCGTTAGGTGAGTCCAGTTGCAGGGTCGTCACAGTATACTCGGGTATTTGACCTACACCGTTATTATCTCGGTTCACAAAGGGTTGGATGAACTCTCTGATCCCTGGCACAATCTTAGGGTCTACCACGAATTTCAGTTCGTAGCGGTCAATCTGGGTATCCTTTTGGGCACCGGGCTCGATTGAGGAAAGATTGTTATTTTTGGGTGTTTCAGCTAACAGCTTCACTGATGTGCGTGTAAGCAGGAGTTGGGTTAAGGGGAACAGCAGTAACCAGATGCTCTAACTCTGGTTACTCCAAATACACTGCATTGAATCTGCTGTAATGCAATCTAGAATTACTATGCTCAAAGACAATGTTGTTTTAGAATCTTTACGACGCGACCTTGCATGGTCTTGAGCAGCAAATCCTGAAATCTAGCGCGATATGGCCAGTGGGATAGTCCAAAGCATAATATTGATCGTTTAATATTTCAACTTCCACACATCATGATTAAACAAACCTACTCTATCGGCAACATCGATTACACCCTAACACGGATTACCGGAAAATTTGCACTTTACGCAGGCAGACACCAAAAAACCAAAAGACGTATCTGTTATGAACTTGTGATGTTACCAAACACCGGTAACCCAAACCTCTCTCAGGAAGAAAAGGATTCTTTATCTTTTCCTGCTCTTTCTTCGGGTGATTGGGGTAAGCAGGGTTGGACGTTCACCGACATGACCCGAGCAGATGCAATGCTGAGACTATTCGAAGAAAAAGCAGCTGCTTAAAGCATACAGAGCGGTTAAACTCACCTTCACGTTTTCAAGTTGGCGCGGGAGGTGGGATTCGAACCCACGACCTGCGGTTTAGAAGACCGCTGCTCTATCCAACTGAGCTACTCCCGCATTTGTTTCGGAGGTTATAATTCCCCCTTGTTATAGGCTGCTAGCGTGCGCAACAGAGCCTCAACTTGCAAGTTCAGAAATCAGCCCAGACTATTTCTTATGTCATCATTCGCTTGATGCCACATTCCTGAGTCTTGATTTTTTTAACCATAATAGATTCGCGTTGATTATGCTCCTTCTTTGAAAGATGAAAGGAGCCAAGTCTGATCCATTTATGATTCTGGCATAGCATGAAATTAATAATTAACGGACAAGAAATACCCCAAGCTTTTTTTGAACAGCGTCTTCAAGAGATTTACCCTGAAGTGCAACAGCGTCTGGGAGATAAACCACCTGCCATTATCGAGCTCAGCGCGCGCGACGAGGCGCGGGAGCGTGTTATCGAAGAGGCGCTGATTGAGCAAGAGATTGATCGCGTTAACCCGCCTGCTGACGAAGCACTTGTTCAGCAAGAGTTGAAGAAAATGCTAAAGAAGCAGGAAACTAAGCGACAGCTCAAGCAAGCTGGGCGTAATCGTGAGATTGTGATCAACAACATGCGCAAGCAGTTGTATCGGCGTTTGCAGGCTTATGAGATCATGGAAGCCGCGATGCATCAGGACCCGGCGAGTGACGAGGATGTTGAGGAATTCTACAACAAGAATCTCAACCATTTTAAGACACGAGAGCAGATACATGCTTCTCACATACTTATCCGTGACAAAAGTGATATCGGAAGAGAGAAGCTTGATGTGGTAATCGAAGCCTTGGATTCGGGACGTGATTTTGAAGAATTAGCGCGTGAGTTCTCAGAGGATACCTCTTCCGAACAGGGTGGGGATCTCGGGTGGTTACCGCGTGGCCAGACTGTAGCCAAATTTGAAAAAGTGGCTTTCAGCTTAGAATTAGATCAGATCAGTGATCCTTTTGAGACCCAGTTTGGATGGCACATTGTCCGTTTACACGAACGGCAGGATGCTCGAACCCAATCGCTTGAGGAGGTGAGTGAACAGATCGCTATGATGCTCCTACGAGAACGTCGGAATGAATCCTATCGCCTTTTTCTTCAGGATTTGAAGGAGAAGGCTACTATTGAGGAAGTGAAGCCATGAAGCTATTTTTCAGAAATCTAGGACTGTTTGTCCTTTTCTCATGTTATGGTTTCACGGCTGAAAAATGGGACTTTAAGGATCCAAAGGTCCCAGCCTTGTCTAAACTGGGCGACCCCGCTAAACTAAAGCCAAATATATTTGATCGCTTAACTTTTCACAAGGCACCACGACCTCTTGCAGAGCAAGCTCGTACTCAAAGTTGGCCTCGATTTCTCGGTGCAACTGACGATGCAGTCTCTAAAGAGACCCACCTAAAAAAGACATTCCCCAAGGGTGGTCCGCCTAAGGTCTGGGAGATTGAAATCGGGACTGGTTATACATGTCCAACCGTAGCCGATGGGCAAATGTATATCTTCCACCGACTGGAAGACCTTGAGACCGTTGAATGTGTGGATCCCGAGACGGGTAGGCGATTCTGGCAGTTTCAGTATCCAGTAGTTTATTCTGATCGTTATGGTTATAACAATGGTCCACGCTCAAGTGTCGTTATCGACGGAGACCTAATCTATACCTTCGGGGTCACAAGTATTTTACATTGTCTGCGTGCAGTAGATGGAAAGCCACTCTGGAAGCGCGATCTAGCTACTGAATTTAATGTCCGAGGAAAGTTTTTCGGTCAGGGAGGGACACCTCTTATCTACAAGGATTTAGTCATCGTTAATCTTGGTGCTGAAGGTGGTCCGTGCGTAACTGCCTTCAACAAATTCAACGGTCAGATGGTTTGGGGATCTGGTAATAAATGGGGTGCTAGCTATGCCTCGCCTATTTTGGCGAATCTACATGGCAAGGATCGGATTTTGGTTTTCGCGGGAGGGGAAAGCCGTCCGCCAACAGGAGGATTGCTTTGTATTAACCCAGTAACGGGTGAACTTGATTTTCGCTTTTCTTGGCGGGCACAGAAAGTTGAGTCAGTTAATGCCGCCACACCTTTGGTAATTGGGGACCGTATTTTTCTCACTGAATGTTACACTATTGGTGGCGTGATGCTGGATGTGACACCTGAATTCTTTCCAGATCCAGTTTGGAAAGCCCCAAAATTCGGTGTTCACTTTATGACCCCTGTCCTGGATGATGGTTACATCTATGGATTTGACGGGCGCCATGATTTACAGGCTGAACTGGTTTGTTACGAGGCAAAGACGGGGAAAGAGATGTGGCGTAGCAGAGAAGAGTGGCAGGAGACGCTTGCAGATGGACGCCCCTTCAATATGGGTCTTCGCCGAGGCAACTTACTAAAAGTTGATGATGCTTGGCTTTGTCTTGGCGAATATGGGAGTCTTCTTTGGATGGACTTAACTCCAAAGAGAGCGAAGGTTCTTGCCCGACATCAGCTTTTTCTTGCCCGAGAGACTTGGACTTTGCCTGCCGTCCATCGTGGATTGCTTTATGTGGCGCAGAATACAAAAGACTATGTCTCAGGAAAGCGTGCACGCGTCATTTGTTATGACATTCGCGGGGAATAGAAACAATTAGTTTAGCTTTAAGGCCAACAGTTTCTTGTCGTCACGTGCATAAAGTTTTCCCTCTGAGATTGCAGGGTAGGAGCGGCCAGTTCCAAGAATTTGTCGACGGGTTAATTCCTTGTAGCCTGTTGTTTTTGCTTCAGCAATGACCAGTTCACCAGATTCTAAAAGAATGACCAGCTTACTATCTGCAATGAGAAGACAACCCGGTGTCATGCCTGGACTTGACCAGAGGATATTTCCCGTGGCTGGGTCTATGCAGCGAACTTTCATGGCGTCTTCCTGTCGACCATGCATACCATAGAGGTGCTCTTCGTAAAGGATAGGTGTGGCAAAGTGACAGTCGAGCACATTGGTTTTCTGCCATAGTTCACGTAGCTTTCCACTGGGTTCGAGTTCCCAAGCTCCGCCACCCACTCCGTAGCAGGTTGAGGCGAAAATACGGTTCTTGCCGAAGGGTACTGCGCTGGCTGCATTAACAGATGCGTGCATAGCGGGACGGAAATGTATATCAAAGACGGCAGTGAGTGGTTTACCTAACTTCCCAAATGTGGCCCCAACAAGACCTTCACGAGTGAAGAAGACTGCTGTGTCTTTTCCTTGAAGTTTTGCTTTGATTGGAGAGGCATAGCTGCCTTCATGATCAGTGGCGTGCCAGATCAGTTTTCCTGTGTTGCAGTCGAACGCAGCTACACCTGCGCCCTTACCACCATGGCGACCACCAAGGTTCAGCATTACAAGTCCATTGTAGACTAACGGCGAGGAGCATCGCCCGAAGAAACCCTTGGCTGTCTGAAATTGGCGGGCAGTATCGATATTCCATAGATTTTCTCCCGTATTTAAGTTGGTGCAGGAGAGCATTCCACCAATGCCGTAAGCGTAGACTTTTCCGTCGTGGACGGTTGGAGTTGATTTTGTCCCAAGGTTGCGATCATAGCTGCCGCTATGTCTGCATGGGTGACTATTTTTCCAGATCGATTTGCCAGTATTCGAGTCAAAGGCCTCTAAAATTTCCTCATCTCCGTATCGATGGTGGAGAAGCACTTTCTGATCTACTACAACTGGGCCAGCATGACCATCACCAGCACTGATTTTCCAGAGTTGGGAGAATTCGCCTGTGGCATTAGGTATTTTGATTTGTGTTGATTTATCAGCTATACCATTTCGCTGTGGACCCAGAAACTGCGGCCAGTCGGCATTGAGTGTTGTAGAGAAGTAGTTTAGGAATATGATGCCTAATAAGTGGTATCTGCATTTCATTTCTTCAAGGGGATGCGATAATTGCCAGCGGAAAGTTGTTCATAGTGGATACGGGCGACTTGCCACATGTAGGTTCTTGTGGAAAGCCCGTACTGGTTGGCGGTGGCAAGGTTTAGATGATGGAGTGCCTCCTTTTTGCGTCCATGAATTTCATGCCACATGCCTATATATAGATGGGCAAAAAACAAGCGCCTGACTTTTGCGCTCTGGCTTTCTTTGGATTCTTCTGCGGCTTTAAGGATGGATTCAGCCGTAATCCCATTCTTGCCAGCGAGTAGGTCATAGACATCTGGGAAGGGATGGCGATCGAAGCGAGTATAAGGAAGCATATTTTGTTGTGCCTTTTCAATTCCCTCGAGATTGGCCTGGCAGAAGAATTTCCATACACCGTTTTCACGGTCCACGGCATCATATGCGTGATACTTCGAGAACTGGTCCATACCCTTCTTGAAGTTGTCGATGTAGTAGTAGGCAATACCTAGCCGCCAGTGCGGTGCGTCTGTGGTCGGGTCCAGTTCAATCATCTTCTCGAAGTCGGCTACTGACTTCGAGAACTTACCTGCAAATAAATACATGTCCCCTCGTCGGGATAGAAGGTCTACGCTTTCGGGCTTCTTTTTGAGTTTGGCGTCGTAGCTTTCAATGGCCTGATCGATATTGGATCGCAGGCTGTTGCGCTGGTCTTGAGAAAGAGGATGCTTTTCTGCCTGAGCATGAGCTAGGATTGGGATTAAGAGGCTAACGAGAAGAATTTGTATCTGAGACATTATTCGCTGGTGTTTAGCAGTAAACCATGTCGGCGAGCCGACTGATAGGCAACGTGGAAGATGAAAAAGGAGAGAAAGAAATAAAACAGGTTGAGTCCAGCAGCGCGCCACAAATTGGCGGTATCGAAATTCTGCTGGAGATAGAGTTCTCGTAGGCCTTCAAAAACGTGTGCGGGTGGGATACAATAAGCCATATTCTGAAGGGTGGTGGGCAAAACATCTACCGGGTAGTAAACTGCCATGAGTGGAGCGATCAGAAAGATGGAGAGCCAAGCTAGGCTTTCAGCAGCAACACCAAAACGGATGAGTACGGCTACAACGCAAATGCCAGTGCACCAACCAAAAAAGACGAGATTCAGGTAGAACAACAGAAGAGGGGAGCCAAGACCAAAGATATCTAGCCCAAACAATGGTAAGGCTATAAAGCAGGCAGGTATTACGCCTACCATGGTGCGAAGGATACTGATGGCGGTAAGCGAGACCAGCATCTCGTGAGGGCGTAGGGGACTTACGAAAAGGTTGCCCAAATTACGCGACCACAGTTCTTCTAAGAAGGATAATGCGAAGTTGATATGCGACCGAAAAAGGATGTCCCATAATAAGACTGCAGTGATAAGAAGAGCTGGTGCTTTCTGATACCATTCTGACTCGGCGATCAGATGCTGGCTGATAAAGCCCCAGGTGATCAGTTGCATTGTTGGCCAGAAAATGATTTCTAGTACCCGCGGCCAAGAACTCCGCAACAGGTAGATGTAGCGGAGTATGAGGGCGGTAATCCGAGTTAGGCTCATGTGCGTGCTAATTGGATAAAAACTTCTTCCAGATTCTCTTTGCTGTGATGATTGATAAGTTCCTGTGGGGTACCTTGCGCAACTATGCGTCCATGGCTCATGATATAAACTTGTTGGCACATGCGCTCGACCTCCAGCATGTTGTGGCTTGCTAAAAGGATGGCAGTGTTACGGCGTTGTTGATATCTGCGCAGATATTCTCGGATCCAACTTGCGCTTTCGGGATCAAGACTAGCAGTGGGTTCATCTAAAAGAAGTAATTCGGGCTCATTAATTAATGCTTTGGCTAAAGAAACCCGAGTTTTTTGGCCGGCTGAAAGCTTACGTAGTTGCCGATCAATAAATTCGTTCAGTTCGAGGTCGCTGGCTAGGGTTTCAATGCGTTGGCGGGCATTCGGAATCTCATACAAACGCGCGTAAACATTCAGGTTTTGCCTTACTGTTAAGCGCTGTGGAAGATCGATGTAAGGGGATGAGATATTTACGCGCGGAAGAATCTTGAAGCGGTCTTCTAGAAGGTCTTCACCAAAAATCTGGATACTTCCCGATGTGGGAAGCAATAGCCCCAGCAGCATGGAGATCGTCGTAGTCTTGCCTGCACCGTTGCTGCCTAGCAGCGCAGTTGTACAGTTTGGAAGAAGGTCGAAGTCGAGGCAATCGACTGCAGTAAAACGTTTGAACTTCTTGGTCAGTCCACGGACCGCGACAACAGGCGAACCTTCTGTCATACTGCTGAGCGCCAGATATTGCTCATCAGCTAAGACTATCGTTCTTCCAGAGTCACATAGGGACGACTAGGTGCTCCGGTGTAGATTTGCCTAGGGCGTCCAATAGGCTCCTTATTAGCGATCATTTCTTTCCATTGTGCAATCCACCCAGGCAGTCGGCCTAGTGCAAACATAACAGTGAACATATCAGTTGGGATACCAAGTGCTCGGTAAATAA
>CAJWWL010000056.1 GCA_913048125.1 uncultured Opitutia bacterium
CTTGATACCTTCGTTGCCCAGTTAGCAAAAGTACCCCTTCGTTTCGAACCGGGCGAAAAGTGGCTCTACAGTGTATCAACCGACGTACTCGGAAAACTAGTTGAAGTCTGGTCTGGCAAGTCCTTGGACGTTTTTCTTGCTGAAAGAATCTTCAATCCACTAGACATGCGAGACACCGGCTTTCATGTCCCAAAGGACAAACTCCCCCGCTTCACGGCCAACTACGGAAGCGACGGCAAGGGTGGGCTTCGTTGTATCGATGACCCACTCGAAAGTAATTATTGTAAACCACCAACCTTCTTCTCCGGAGGCGGAGGCCTTGTCTCGACAGGACGCGATTACTTGCGATTCCTTCTAATGGTGCAACAGGGTGGACATCTCCAAGGCACCAGACTTCTAAAGTCGGAAACTGTCAAACTGATGACGACAAATCAACTTCCAAAAAAACTAATGCCTATTCAAATCAACCAGCCGCCTCGTAGCGGAGTCGGCTTTGGTTATGGTTTCTCAGTACGAACAAAAATGACTGAATGGGACCCTGGCGCAAAGGTCGGAGAATTTGGATGGGGTGGAGCTGCTAGTACCCACTATTGGGTGCACCCTAAAGACGAACTCGTAGTTGTGACCCTTGAGCAAACCATGCCCTACTCGTTCCTTACCGAGTGGGGCATAAAGCAGCTCATCTACGAAGCCATAGAAAACTGAGTAAATACCATGCCGGATAAGATTCGCTCGAGACGCTACCTCTTCATCGGCACTATTCTCTCCATACTGCCCGGACTGCTACTCTGGATCCTTCCAAAACTAGCACGCAGTTCCGTCGAAACCGACATGCTCAGTCAGGCTTTTGGTACCTATTCAGGACGCAATCTAGGTTTGGAAGTCTGCCTTTGGTTCCTGCTCATAATCGGAATCTCTCTTCTAATTTTCGGCCTAAAGCTACGCTTCCCAAACCCCGAACATGTTCAGTTCGA
This sequence comes from uncultured Opitutia bacterium, assembly GCA_913048125.1. GTDB lineage: Bacteria > Verrucomicrobiota > Verrucomicrobiia > Opitutales > JABJCN01 > JABJCN01. The sequence goes on from CAJWWL010000056.1 coordinate 975, forward strand.
GGAGGAATGGGAGAAGAAGGGTAGATAATTACCAAGCCAAGGATATTTTTCCAACCGCTTTGCCAGATTCCAGCTTTGCATGGGCTTGGCTTACTTCAGAAATTGTAAACTCGGAGTCATCCAGCAGTGGACGTACCTTGCCTTCTTCTACTAGGCAAGTAAGCTGCTCTAGTATTTCACCATGACGCTTACGACCGACACCTGTGATCAAGGGTAACAGCATAAAGGTTACGCTCAAAGTACCTCCCCGGGTATGAAGTGGGGTCAAATCCTGCTCAGATCGAGCGGCAATCGATACCACCTGACCATGTAACTTCATGGCGGCAAAAGATTTTTGTAAATTAGCATCTCCAACGGTATCAAAAACCAAGTCGAAACCCTCGCCATTAGTGTACTCCTGTACATATTCCTCAACAGGTTGATCAGGATATAAGACAATGTGGTCGGCGCCCAGTTCACGAGCCAAATGAGCTTTATCTTTTGAAGAGACGGTTGTGGTCACCTCCGCACCAGCTGCTTTGGCCAACTGTACACCCAAGTGCCCTACCCCACCACAACCCGCATGGACCAAGACTTTCATGCCTGAAGAAACATGACCACGGTCATGAAGAGCATCCCATGCAGTGATAGCAGCTAAAGGCATCACCCCTGACTGTCGTACTGAAAGGTTAGTGGGACGCTTTGCTAGCAAGGCAGCGTCAGCTACAACGAATTCAGCTAGTGCTCCTTGCAAGCTCTTAAAGCCACCACAGCACGAATAGACTTCATCACCCGGGTGAAAGTCACTCACGCCAGCGCCTACGGATTCCACGATGCCTGACACATCCCCTTGCAATATCGCAGGAAAAGGTGGAGAAATTGCCTGTAAAACACCGCTACGAATCTTTGTATCAACAGGATTTACACTAGTAGCCTCTACCTTTAACAGTACCTCCCCTTCGTTAGGCGTCGGAGTCTCAATCTCAGTTGAATAGAACACGTCCGGTCCACCAAAATCATTAATTACCATTGCTTTCATTCGGGCCAAACAAGGCGCCATTGCCTAAACGGTCAAGCCCAGCATTTTCAGATTGCCCGATACTAAAGCTTTTCCCAGATTCTTGCTCCCCAATTTAAAAACTCACCTATGAGCACTGCCAATTTGGCCCTTAAAGTCCACCCGAACGACAATGTCTATGTTGCTCTTGCGGACCTACAACCCGGCGCGGACATTCCATACAACGGACAAAATTTGCGCGTATCCGAAGCCATACCCGCAAAACAAAAGTTCACTCCGCATGAACTCGGCCCTGGAGACATTGTAAGAATGTACGGCGTTACCGTAGGTGAGGCTACTCGAACGATTCCTGCAGGGGGCTTACTATCAAGAGCCAATCTTAAGCATAAATCTGACGGCTTCGACAGCTCAGATTCCGTATATCAATGGGATGCACCGGATGTCTCACACTGGGAAGGCCGCACTTTCGAAGGCTACCACCGAAGTGATGGTTCAGTCGGTACCGCAAACACTTGGATTTTTGTTCCAATGGTTTTCTGTGAAAACAAGAATATCCATGTACTTCGTGATGCCCTAAACAAAGCTCTTGGCTACGAGAAGACCACATTCTATCAGGATTACGCTCAAAACCTGGCTAAATTAGCGGGGGAAGGCGCCTCCCTTGAAGAGCTCAAATTATGCTTCCCGCAGGAGAATAATACAAACAAGTCTTCGTCCCAACGGACCTTTCCAAATGTTGATGGTGTAAAGTTTCTTACACACAACATTGGCTGTGGTGGCACTCGCCAAGATGCCAACTCATTATGTGGTCTACTGGCAGGCTATATCACGCATCCAAATGTAGCGGGTGCCACAGTATTGGCACTGGGTTGCGAAAACGCAGAGGTATCAACACTACAAAAGGAGGTGGCAGAACGAAGCCCCAACTTTGACAAGCCACTGCTTATTTACGAACAGCAAAAATATGCCTCAGAGCAGGATATGATCAGCACGGCAATTCGTGAAACCATTGCCAATCTCTCTGAAGCAAACAAGATCGAACGCAAATCTGCTCCATTGTCTAAACTGCTAATCGGTCTAGAATGCGGTGCTTCCGATGGCTTCTCTGGAATTTCCGCAAATCCAGCGATAGGCGCCTGCACAGATCTTTTGGTGGCTCTCGGCGGTGGAGCGATACTCTCGGAGTTCCCGGAACTTTGCGGAGTCGAACAAAGTCTCGTGAACCGGTGCACAGATAATTCCACGGCCAATCGATTTATTCAAATCATGAGAGACTATGCAGCCCAAGCTGAAGCGGTTGGTTCTGGATTCGACATGAACCCCTCTCCTGGAAATATTCGTGATGGACTCATCACTGATGCAATCAAATCAGCTGGAGCCGCAAAGAAAGGTGGTAATTCACCTGTCGTAGATGTAAGAGATTACCCGGAGAAAATTGTCACTACACAAGGACTGAACTTACTTTGCACCCCAGGAAACGATCTCGAATCTACCACTGCAATGGCTGGAGCTGGCGCAAATCTGATCTTGTTTTCTACTGGTCTGGGTACGCCTACGGGTAATCCGGTCACACCAGTGCTAAAGGTATCGTCTAATAATAAGCTATCTACAACACTTCCTGAAATCATAGATTTTAACGCTGGACCGATAATAACAGGTGAAAAAAGTGTTGATGAGATGGGTTCTGAATTACTGGAACTTTGTATCGCCTGTGCCAGTGGTACATATATATCCTGCACTAACCGAATGTCACAGGACGATTTTCTCCCATGGAAACGAGGAGTTTCACTATAAATAAACGTATTTTTTAGCTATTAAGTATGTCAAACCAAAGACTTAAATCCAAACGCGCAGTTATCACTGGAGGAGGTTCCGGAATTGGAAGAGAAATCGCCAAACGTCTCGCCGCTGACGGTGCAGAGGTGGGTATTTTTGAAATCAACTCAGACAACGCTACTGAAACAATTGAAGAAATCAAACAAGCTGGAGGCTTAGCTCAAGCAATAGAATGCGATATTGCCGATAATGGGGCAGTTAAAGAAGCGGTATACCAGTTCACAAAAGACAACCCGACAATCGACATCCTCATCAATAATGCTGGAATTGCCCACATAGGTAATGTTGAATCGACGAGCGCTGAAGATCTCGACAAGATCTACAATGTTAACGTCAAGGGCGTTTATAATGGAATGAATACGGTTGTTCCGATCATGGTAGCGCAAGGTGGTGGTGCCATTGTCAATCTAGCCTCAGTAGCTTCAAAAATTGGTATCACAGACCGGTTTGCTTACTCAATGAGCAAAGGAGCCGTGCTCACAATGACCCTATCCGTTGCTAGAGACTACATAGAGAAAAATATACGGTGCAACTGCGTATGTCCAGGACGAGTACACACTCCATTTGTGGACCAATACCTTGATAAACATTACCCTGACAACCGAGAAGAGATGTTTGAAAAACTGTCTAAATGGCAACCCATTGGAAGAATGGGAAAGCCAAGTGAAATTGCATCACTGGTATCGTATCTAGTTTCTGATGAAGCTTCATTTATAACTGGATCAGCCTATGATGTTGATGGTGGAACCACACTACTCCGGTAACGTAACGAATAGAATACAGAATAAAAGATGAAATTAATTCGAATTGGTAACCCTGGAGAAGAGCGTCCTGGTCTGCTCCTTGATAACGGAAAACGCATAGATACATCTGGCTTCGGATCAGACTACGATGAAGCCTTTTTTGGGGGAGACGGAATCAATCGTTTAAAGGACTGGTATCAGGCCAATTCAGACAAAGCTCCAGAGTTTCCCGAGGGAGCTCGGTTTGGCCCACCAATTTGTCGTCCTAGTAAGATTGTTTGTATTGGACTTAATTTCAGTGACCATGCCGAAGAGTCGGGAATGGACATACCGGAAGAGCCTATAGTTTTCTTCAAGGCTAGTTCATCTTTTTGTGGACCAAATGATGACCTAATAATTCCTAGAAACTCAACAAAGACAGATTGGGAAGTTGAGCTTGCTGTAGTCATCGGAAAAAAAGCATCCTATGTTTCCAAGGAAAATGCACTTAGCCACGTAGCTGGATATGCACTCCATAATGACTACTCTGAGCGGGAGTATCAACTTGAGCGTGGTGGACAATGGGTGAAAGGTAAAAGTTGCGATACATTTGCACCATTTGGGCCCTTTCTTGCTACTCAAGATGAAATCAATGATGTCAACAACTTGGATATGTGGCTAAAAGTTAATGGTGAAACGGTTCAAAAAGGAAATACATCCAAGCTCATTTTTGATATACCTCATGTAGTGAGTTACCTGAGTCAATTTATGAGCCTACTTCCGGGTGATATTATTTCTACGGGAACACCTCCTGGAGTAGGCCTTGGATTTGACCCTCCCCGGTACATCAAAAAAGGAGACCAAATTGAACTTGGAATTGACGGCCTTGGCAGCTCACGCCAAATGGCTGTATAGCTCGCTTCGTAAAGGCATTACTGTTCATAATGGACTTAAATATCAAAGGTAAATATGCCGTTATATCTGGTGGAGCAAAAGGCATTGGAGAGGCAATCACTTGTAAGCTTCTGGAAGAGGGTTGTAACGTGGCAATTCTTGACAAGGACAAGGATGCACTAAACCAGTTAAAGAATAGGAATTCAGATCTAGGAAAATTTATCCTTCCTATTGAAGTAGACTTGACCGAAATTGAAAACTGCCAATCTGCAATTAAAAGAGTATTGGAATGGTCAAGTGGACAACTGCATATTCTCGTCAACAATGCTGGAGTCAATGATGGTGTTAAAATTGAATCTGGACCAGAATCCTTTGAAAAGTCACTCCGCTTAAACCTCCTACATGCCTACGCACTGGTTCATTATGCAGTAGACGCACTCAAAGGAAACCAAGGAGCAATTCTAAATATCACATCAAAGGTGGCATTGACCGGACAAGGTGGTACTTCAGGATATGCTGCTTCAAAAGGTGCTTTAAACGGACTAACAAGGGAATGGGCGGTGGACTTGGCTCCTCATGGTGTACGAGTGAACTCTATAGCTCCTGCAGAGGTCATGACCCCTCTATATGAACACTGGTTGTCGACATTGCCGAATCCTGAAGAGACCCTTGAACACATAAACAAGCAGATTCCCCTAGGAAACAGGATGACCACAAAAGAGGAAATTGCTAACCTCGCCGTCTTCCTATGCTCTCCCCTATCCTCTCATACAACTGGTCAAATACTACATCCCGACGGAGGGTATGTTCACCTAGATCGATCATGTACATCAGCTTTAAACAAAACCTCTAAATAAGAATTTATAAATTGGATAGCTTTGATATCTGTATAATTGGAAGCGGTATAGTTGGTCTATCCACTGCATACAAAATTATTAAAAACAATCCCAACAAGCGGGTATTAATCTTAGAGAAAGAATCAGGACCAGCAAAACACCAGACAGGGAATAACTCAGGCGTTCTACACTCGGGCATCTACTACAGACCAGGTTCATTGAAGGCAATCAATTGCCGAAAAGGCAAATTGGCGATGGAGAAATTCTGCAAAGAAGAATCTATCCCGCATGAAATTTGCGGTAAGGTGATTGTTGCAGTGACTCCAGATGAAATTCCCAGATTGTTGAAAATTCAAGAGAGAGGCCAAGCCAACGGAGTAAATTCTGAAGTTATCGGCAAGTCGCGACTGAAAGAATTGGAACCTCATGTTCATGGAGTTAAGGCAATCCATGTTCCAGAAGCAGGGATTGTTGACTATAAACAAGTCTGTATTCGTCTCATGGAGCGGGTTTGCGAACTCAACGGCAATCAGATATGTTTTAATGCAAAAGTTCGCTCTATCGTCCCTGAAGGCACAAAACTAAGGATATTCTCTTCCCGGGGTGAGTATCATGCAAATCACGTTGTGAACTGCGCTGGACTACACTCTGACCGTGTGACAAAAGCCGGTGGTCAGCGGCCTGATGTAAAAATCATTCCTTTTCGAGGTGAATACTTTGAGTTAAAACCAAATGCTCACCACCTTTGTAAAAGTCTTATCTACCCAGTACCTGACCCAAATTACCCTTTTCTGGGCGTGCATTTTACCCGAATGATAAATGGTTCGGTAGAATGCGGTCCTAACGCTGTGTTTGCATTTGCAAGAGAAGGCTACGGAAAGCTAAACACTAATCTAAGAGACATCACAGAATCATTAACCTATTCAGGATTTATTCGTCTAGCAGCAAAATGCTGGAAAGTCGGTGCTGCTGAAATGTGGCGTTCCCTCAGCAAAAAGGCATTTGTAAAAGCACTTCAAAGATTGGTTCCAGAAATAGAATCAAACCACCTTCTAGCAGCTCCTTCTGGGGTACGTGCGCAAGCTGTAAGCCCCGATGGAAACATGGTTGACGACTTTCTCATACAGCAAAACAAAAACATAACAAATGTATGCAATGCGCCATCACCAGCTGCAACATCGTCGCTAAACATCGGCTCTATTATTGCAGAAAAATGCTTGTCTCACTAAACACAAATTAATCACACGAATCAAATCCCTTCATTAAACTGAACAAAACATAATAAGGCCGAGGGAAAATCGTATTTGAAATCGGCCAATTCGATTACGATGTATTTAAATTGGCTAGCTTTTTTTCTTAGCCCAACTGTCACGCAAAGGAACCGTTCTATTGAATACAAGAGAGCTTGGAGTGGAGTCCTTGTCTGCACAAAAGTAACCGGTTCTTTCGAATTGGCATTGATAACCTGGAGAGGTAACCTCGGCAAGATGTGGTTCGATACGAGCATCAATCGTCTGCAGAGAGTCTGGATTCAGAAATTCAGTGAAAGATGTATCTTTGTGAGAATCAGGCTTCTCTTCAGTAAATAAACGATCATAGAGACGGATTTGTGCCGGTATCGATTGATCAGCTGAGACCCAGTGAATCGTGCCTTTAACTTTTCGGCCGTCAGGAGAATCTCCTCCTCGGGTTTCAGGGTCGTAGGTGCAGTGGATTTCAACGATATTTCCTTCGGCGTCCTTAATGAAATCGTTGCAGGTTAGAAAATATGCCCAGCGGAAACGAACTTCCCGCCCTGGACCGAGGCGGAAGAACTTTCGCGGCGGATCTTCCATAAAATCGGCGCGTTCGATGAAAAGTTCTCGAGTAAATGGCACTTTTCGGGTCCCTGCTGACTCATCCTCGGGATTATTGACGGCGTCAAGTAGTTCTACATGATCTTCTGGGAAGTTCGTGATTACCACTTTCACTGGGTCAAGTACGGCCATGACTCGGGGGGCAACCTTGTTAAGGTGGTCCCGAACACAGTGCTCAAGAAGAGCGATATCAGTAAGACTGTTGTATTTGGTAACACCAACGGTTTCACAAAAATTGCGAATGGATTCAGGGGTGTAGCCACGACGGCGCATTCCGGATACTGTAGGCATGCGAGGATCATCCCACCCAGACACGTGGTTGTCGCGTACCAGTTGCAGGAGTTTGCGCTTGCTCATAACTGTGTAACCAAGATTGAGCCGAGCGAATTCATATTGCTTTGAAGGAAAGGCATTTAGTTTTTCTAGAACCCAGTCGTAGAGGGGCCGGTGGACTTCAAACTCAAGCGTACAAATAGAATGAGTGATACCTTCTAATGAATCCTCTAGGCAGTGCGCATAATCGTACATTGGATATATGCACCACTTGTCCCCTGTCCGGTAATGGTGAGAATGCTTAATGCGATACAGAGCCGGGTCTCGCATGTGCATGTTAGGAGAGGACATATCAATTTTGGCGCGGAGGGTCTTGGCACCGTCAGGAAATTCGCCTTTGGCCATACGCTCGAACAGATCTAGGTTCTCCTCTGTAGTACGATTTCGGCAGGGACTTTCTCGTCCAGGCTCAGTGGTTGAACCCCGGTAATCCTTAAGCTCCTCGAGTGTGAGGTCGCAAACATATGCATCGCCTTGCTGAATAAGTTGAATGGCGAACTGATGCATCTGGTCAAAGTATTGAGAGGCATAGCGCACATCACCGTCCCACTTAAAACCAAGCCATTTGACATCCTCTTGGATCGACTCGACATACTCGACCTCTTCAGTGTCGGGGTTGGTATCGTCGAAGCGAAGATTGGTACAGCCTCCGAATTCGCTGGCGACTCCGAAATTTAGGCAGATGGACTTAGCATGACCAATATGCAGGTACCCATTTGGCTCTGGAGGGAAGCGGGTTAGGACCTTACCGTTGTGCTTACCGGCAGCAACATCATCGGCAATGATTTGTCGGATGAAATCTAATGATTTTTCTTCTTCACTCATGACGTTGAGGTGGCGTGAATTTCGAGAAAATTTTGAAAGCGTTCCAAGACACGGTGTCGACCGAGAGTTGAAATCATAGGAAGCAAGTCTGGCCCCCCTCCTGCTCCACTAACGGCAAAGCGTGCGACAGGGAAGTATTCAAATTTTTTAAATCCCTGACTTTCGGCAAGGCTCTCGATTGAGGCATCTAGCGAGTCTGCAGTGAAACTCTCTTCAGCCTCAATCAGGGGTATCAATTCGCGTATGCGAGCGAGAGGATCACCCTTCTTAAAGATGCGGCCCTGAGTTTTTTCATCGATCGCGTAATCATTTGAGAAAAAGAAGCCAATTAGCGCGGGAAGCGCATTAAGGGCAGTCATCTTCTCCTGACTAACCCGAAGGACATCCTGAAGGTAGTCTTCATCAGTAGAGTCATCAACCAGTCCCTCTTCTACAAGGATTGGGGAAACCATCCATGCAAGGGTCTCCAGGGGCAACTGACGAATGTACTCCGCGTTGATATGCGCCATCTTCTTTTCATCGAAGCGGGCGTTACCGGAATTAATCCCATCGAAGTCGAAGCGTTCGATGATCTCATCAATGGGTAGGACTTCAGAGTCGTCCTTGGGACTCCATCCAAGAAGACAAAGGTAGTTGCGAACAGCAGCAGGAAGGAAGCGGTTCTTTTGGTAGTCCTCAATAAGTGCTCCCTCATCTCGCTTACTCATTTTGCCAGGACCAGTAGATTTGAGGATGAGTGGAATGTGAGCGAAGACAGGAGGTTCAGCCCCTAACGCACGAAAAAGCTCACAGTGCTTACTGGTATTGGAAAGATGGTCTTCTCCTCGTATGACATGGGTTATACCCATGGAAATATCGTCTACAACATTAACGAAGTGAAAGACAGGTTCTCCATTGGAACGATAAAGAACAAAATCTTTCTCCTCGGCACGCTCAACACGACCACGAACCTGATCGTCGATGATCTGCGGAGTAGTTCGAACCTTTTCTACCTCACACTTCTTGTAGTCATCATATTCAGTGTAGCGTTCGCCTTCGAGACGAAAAAAGATCGCACCCTCCTTCTCATATGTACGGCCAGCATCAATCAGCTTTTGCAGGTATTCTCGGTAAATATCAGATCGCTGACTCTGAAAATAAGGTCCATGATCACCTCCGACTTCTGGGCCTTCGTCCCAGTCTAAACCAAGCCACTTCATGCCATCCATCAAAACCCGAAGTGCCTCCTCGGTATTACGTTCCTTGTCAGTATCCTCGATACGAAGGACAAATGTGCCACCAGTATGCCTAGCATAAAGCCAGTTGAATAAAGCTGTACGAGCACTGCCTATATGGAAAAAGCCTGTCGGGCTGGGAGCGAATCTTACGCGGACATCAGACATTGAATTTGAAATTTGGAGGACGAGACAATTAGATAATCATGGATGGTGACAAGGAAAACTCAGTTGATAGACGAGTTTATTCAATTTCTGGAAGAGAGCCAAGCTTATCGCGGGCAAGCTCAGACATATCCAATGGAAGAGGTGCGGTAAAACTAAAGTCCCCTGCCCCGCTATGAACTGTTAGTTTCCAAGCGTGCAGAGCTTGGCGACGCATCTCTAGGAGTTCTTCATGACGAGGAGTCCAGCCATCATCGATGAAGTCTAGATAGAGCAAATCATCTGGACCATAGATTTTATCACCTGCAACATGATGACAAATATGAAGCGCATGGGCACGTATCTGGTGTTTGCGTCCAGTACGAATTTGAACTCGGGCGAGTGTGTATCCATTGGCAGCAAAAATCGGCTCAAAAAGGGTCTCAGCAGATTTCCCAGCACCATCTTCGCGAACGGCTTGCTTCACATGGACTAAGCTGTGTTTATCGCGGCCCAAAGGAGCATTCACATGTAAAGGACCTTCCAATTCGCCACGAAGCAGGGCAAGATAGACCTTATCTGCCTGTTGCTTCTCAATCGCCCCTTGAAGCTGACGGGCAATGGCAGGACGCTTGGCAAGAATAACAACCCCACTAGTCTCTCGGTCGAGCCGACTGACTAGGTGAATACGCTCCAAACCCGTGTATTCTCGAGCAGCACCGACTAGGCTGGAAAGCGGACCGTTTTTGGACGGATGGCAAACCAGCCAGCCAGGTTTGTTGAAAACGAGTAGGTCATCGTCCTCATGCAGAAGCCATCTCGGTAGCTCATTGAGATCGACTAAAGGCGCCTCTTGCCCGAAATAATCTGGTGTACCCGGATAGGTGGAACCCATTGATGATTTAGGTGCGGTTAGTTTGAAATTGTTCGAGACGCATCTTCTTCATTACGAAAGCTGAAAGTCTTCCAATCCATCGAAGAGGTACAAAACGAGTCATGAAGGAAAGGAGCCGATTGTTCCAACCGGTAATGAGTAGGTTGCGCCCGCGTTCAAGACTGACCAAGCCAGCGGTAGCAACTTGATCAGGGGTTAGTCCTCCCCATTGGTTGACTGGCGGACTTGAGAAGCCAGCCGACTTGAAGAAATTGGTTCGAACCGGCCCAGGACAGAGAGTTAATACAGAAATCCCTTGGGGGCGAAGTTCCTCAGCAAGAGCGAGACTCCAGTTCAATAGGAACGCTTTGGTGCCTCCGTAAGTTGCAAAATAAGGCGTGGGCTGGAAACCCGCGATAGAAGCCACATTGAGGATGGCACCTCCGAAAGTTCGTAGATACGAAAGAAGTTCACCTGTCAGCCACAGTGGTGCCTTTGCATTGACTTCCAGCATATCAAGCTGGCTCTGTAGATTGGGATCAGGGAATGTATCGTAGGTACCAAAGCCGCTATTATTGATCAGCAGAAGTTTTTTTCTCTCACCGGAATCCTCCTCTATGACTCGCAGGAGCTCTTTAATGGCGCTTTTTTTGGAATCATCATTGGACAAGTCGCAAGATATGTGTATGTTGTTATTTGTGCCTTTAATTTCCCCAAGTGGCGATCGCGATAAATTGATTATCCGGCATTCCGGACAGCGAACGGCCAAAAGATTTACAAAAGCCTCACCGATTCCAGATGAACCCCCGGTGATTACGCACAATCCAAATTTCTCCAACGGGATTTGCACTTTTGCCATACACACTTCCATTTCACATTCCCCATTGGGAATCAAACCCTAACTCATACCAAGGATATAGCCAATGAAGCAACACGACGTGATCATCTCAGGTCTCCACATGGATCTAACCCCTGCTATCAAGCAAATGGTTCAGGACAAAGTGGAGAAACTCTTCAAACACGAAGAAAAGATTATTCGCCTGCAGATAGAACTCGAGTATTGCACCCGACACAATACCCAAAAAGATCGTTATCTGGCAAAAGGCCATATTGAAATCCGTCGCAAGCCCATCGTGGTAAGCACGACAAGCGATGACCTCTACAAATCGATCGATGACCTTGTGCAGAAACTAGACCGGCAACTTCGCCGCCGTTCTCGCATGCGCATCGTCCGACGAAAAGAGTCAAGACCGGACACAACAATGCCTTTAGAATTGCCAAACCCAACGGTTGCTTAGGTATTCACAAATAGACTAAATATTTATCACACCAATAGGGCTCCGTTAGAGAAAAGCGGGGCCCTTATTGTTTCTGGGATACAAGGCTTCTTGAAACTGGTTGGCTTACACAAGAATTCATCAGAAATATTGCGATGGAGAAAGCTTGTCGAAGTGCAAAATATGGATTTGATGTAACTCCATCAAGAAAACCTAAATTTAGACCCATGGCCAAACCTACAATTGTAATCGCACTTCTACTCATCGCGCTAGGCGCATACGGATATTCACAAGCCGAACCTAAAGAGGGAACGGATAAGAAAAGTCCTACCTCTCTAATTCCAGCATTCTTTGGAGCGCCAATTCTCATTTGTGGAGTCCTCGCCTTGAATCCTAATCGTCGGAAGCATGCCATGCACGGGGCTGTGACAGTAGGTTTGCTGGGGTTCTTAGGCTCAGCCTCCATGCTGCCAAAGACTTTCAAGGCAGACCCTGTGAGCCAGCTAAAGTTGACGACTCAGGGTGGAATGGCTGTTCTGTGCCTGCTTTTTGTGATTTTGTGTGTACGCTCATTTATTGCGGCACGAAAGGAGATGAAGGCTGAATAACCCGAATCATACACGACCAACATTTAAGAGACTGGAACCTTCTATTTTATGACCTGCCACGTCAGTCTGGTCATCCCGCACTTCAATGAGTTGGGAAGGCTTACACTGATGGAAAGCGGTCTGGTGGAGTTCGCAAAAGCTTCTAAGGATTTGATCATCGAGATCCTGCTTGTCGACGATGGCAGCTCAGATGAGACACTCAACGGACTGAAAGCAATAGCTGGAGAATTCTCCAGCAAACATCAAATCGAAGCAGACCGCTTTAGGTTACGTGCGATCGGACTGTCACGAAATTCAGGCAAGGGTGCGGCCCTTCAACGCGGCGTCGCCGCGGCTCAAGGCAACCGAATCCTGACCCTTGACGCTGATATGGCGGCGCGTCCAATAGAAATCCTGAATTGGCAGAAGGCAGGTAAATTGGATCTTAGGACACCACCTGACAACACCACATACATAGGTTCACGAGAGCATCCAGAATCAAATGTTACCGACAAAGGTTCGCGTCGAATTATGGGCAGAGTTTTCAATTTTATTACGCGAAAACTCTCTGGGCTTGATCTTCATGACACTCAATGCGGATTCAAGCTCTACCCGGCTCCTCTGGCTAAGCAGGTATTTGAAAGTCTCTTTCATCTAGGATGGGCACATGATGTTGAAGTTCTCATGCGTCTCCAACGTACGGGATCGATCATAGAATCTATGCCTGTAAGTTGGACTGCCATAGAAGGCAGCAAGATAAGTCCCCTTTCCGACGCGTGGAAAATGTTTTGCGCCCTGCTGGAGATCCGCGCGGCGCTCAAAAAAGAAAACCCATCGAAATAAATTCCTTAGGTAGCTTCTTGGAGATAGATACAACTAAAGCCGCAATGGACCTGGATGGTTGACCTTGGTAGCATTTTTTGAGGATCCGGGAAGCTCCGCATGTGGGTTTCTTAATGCGGTCTTGCCAGGTGGCAGTATCTTGCCATCTACGATCCGAGGAGGATCATGTCGATGGGGAGTTGGTTTTTCAGGTATGGAATCCCCTGTCTGCGTTGTCCAAGAAGCAAGCAAGGCCCTAGCTTGCTTGATGGTTTTGGCATACTTAACATCCTTGGCTAAATTGCTCAACTGGTGCGGGTCATTGCTTACTTTGTAAAGTTCCTCAGGGGGACAGGGATTCGCGAAGATCTGCTGCTGACTGGGTTTGGTCTTGCCTGCGGCATGGGCCTTCCAGAGCTCGGCCCCGGCGGGGTAATGGTCATCCGATTCGTAACATAGATTCGGTTGGTTGGGGAAGTTGTTGCGGATGTAAAGATAATCACCAAAGCGGACCATCCGCTCGTGGTTCTTGTAAACATGCCAGTTATGCTCGGCAAAAACGACTTCACGCACTTGGGCTTTCGGATCCTCGAGAATAGGGAGAAAGCTTCTCCCTTGAATGAAGGCGGGCCGCTTGACCCCGGCGAGTTCGAGGCAGGTGGCACTCAGGTCGATCACGCTGACGAAACTTGGGGTAACGGAGGGGTTTTTGACGAGCTTGGGGTAGTGGACCACCCAAGGGGTCTTGATCCCGCTGTCGTACATGCGTGACTTGCAACGGGGAAAGGGGCGTCCGTTGTCCGCCGCGACTACGATCATGGTGTTTTCTAGGACCCCCTGCTTCTTTAGTTCGGCGGTGACCAGACCGACGTAATGATCGAAGCGACTGACCTCGTGGTAGTAGCCCGCGAGATCCTGACGGGTGATTTCGGTGTCGACCATATAGGGGGGGACGATGACATCCTCGGGATTGTACTTGGGAGCTTCGTCGGAGATAGCCCAACTGCGGTGGGCGTCGATGGAGGCGAACCAGAAGAAAAAGGGCTTGTCCTTAGGGCGGTCCTTGACGTGATCGACCCAATCCTTCTCTTTGCCGGGGCCGCCTCCGCCGGTGATGCGGTCAAAAGCCCGATCCTTGTTGCCGAACATGTGGTTCTTTCCGGAAAGCACGGTGTAATAGCCTGCTTCCCTCAGGAGCTCGGGAAAGCGGATTTGCTCCTTGGGAAGGCGGACGTGCAGCTCGGGTGCGCCCGTATTATGAGGATAGCGCCCGGTGATGATGCTGCAGCGGGTGGGGCTGCAGCTGCTTGTTGTCAGGTAGGCGTTTTCGAAGCGCATGCCCTTCTTGGCCAAGGAGTCGACGTTGGGCGTTTGGATGATGGGATGCCCGTAGCATCCAAAGTCGTCTTGGGAGACGTCGTCGGCAATGAAGAAAACGACGTTCGGT
>CAJWWL010000057.1 GCA_913048125.1 uncultured Opitutia bacterium
GACCTCATGAATGAATATCTAACTGCAATGACCAATATTTTACAGGAGGAGCGGGGTACCCTAGACAAATACATTGGGGACGCAATCGTAGCCATGTATGGAGCCCCCATTCCCATGAGTGACCACGCCTACCAAGGTGTTAAAACAGCTGTGCGAATGCAGATGGAACAGGTAGAGTTACGTAAAAAATGGAAAGCCGAAGGAGATAAATGGCCAGATATTGTCAGTAAGATGCAGACTCGTATTGGTCTCAACACTGGCACTGCAACCGTTGGCAACATGGGAGCACTGGACCGCTTCAACTACACCATGATGGGAGATATGGTAAATTTGGTAGCACGCTCCGAGTCAGGTGCCAAGGCCTATGGTGCTTACATCATGATTACCGAGGATACAAAGCGTGCCGCTGAGAAGCAGGGTTCTGGCATCGCCTACCGCTATCTCGACAAGATTGTTGTAAAAGGCAGAACACAGCCCGTAGAAATGTATGAGGTTACTGGCTTCAATGATGTCATAGGACAAGAAGCACTCGACTGCTTAGATCTCTTCCAGCAAGGCATCGACAACTACCTTAAGCAGGAATGGGACAAGGCAGAAGCACTATTTGAGCGCGCCAAGGAACTTGAACCAAACAAACCTGGCGTCACTCCGGGCGTTAAAGACAATCCCTCAATGATCCTTATTGATCGCGTTCGTGCCATGCGAGACAATCCACCTGGTGATGACTGGGATGGAGTCTATATTATGACTTCGAAATAGATGCAGTGGGATTATTGGGGGGATTGAATGGATTCCTGTTTTTAATCTAATGACACCAAATATATGCCCTAGCCGTAGTACTCGGGAGCATTACCAGCCTTCCACTTGATATTACAACCAAGGCTGGGCTTTTGGCTATCTTCCGGAATTGACTCTCCCGCGATTGTTTTCTCGATTGCACTTCGAAGGTCCTTGCCGGTGATGGATCTACCATTGCCAGGACGACTGTCATCAAACTGACCACGGTAGACCAATTCTCGGTCACCATTAAAGAGGTAGAAATCCGGCGTGCAAGCGGCACGATAGGCTTTTGCAACCTCCTGAGTTTCATCGTAGAGATACGGAAATTGGTAACCCGCAATTTTTTTCTCTTCAACCATCTTATCTGGTCCATCGTCTGGGTAGTTCTCGACATCGTTACTCCCGATTGCAACGAAGGACACACCCTTAGAAAGAAACTCATCGGCAAGCGCAGCAAACTTAAGTCGTAAATGCTTCACGAAGGGACAGTGATTTGAAATGAAAGCAACGACTAAGCCCTGCGAACCATCAAGATCGTCGAGGGATACGGTAGAACCGTCCGTATCAGAAAGCTGGAATTCGGGAGCAGTGGTGCCCAAGGGCAGCATTGTAGAGGATGTGGCGGCCATATGTATTCTTTCTTGTATTTATTTGGGTTAAAAATCGACTCCTAATTTAGACGGATTAAGAAACAATTCAAAACTGTTAGATGAACCTGATTCTCTTAGAAAAAAATGACCGGCAAGTAAGACTTAAACCTAATGACAGGCGAGTGGTTCATATAAAAGAGGTACTGCGAATGAACGTGGGCGATTATTTATATGTTGGGGTAGAGGGCGGCTCGATTGGCAAGGCTTTGATAAAAGAGGATGATGAAGGCGGCATGTTGCTTGAAGTTGATACCTATTGGAAGTCGCCTGCCCCTCTGCCTGTTCACCTACTGGTTGGCTTGCCTCGCCCTCAGACTGCCAGAAGACTGCTACGCGAAATTCCCTCTCTAGGTGTAGAAAAGATCACTTTCTTCTTGGCGGAAAAGTCAGAGCCTTCCTACAGAAACTCTAAGCTTTGGTCCACATTTGAGTGGCAACAACTGCTACGCGAAGGTACGGAGCAGGCATTTGTAACGCATATTCCAGAAATCCAACATGCTGACACTTTAGCCGAAGCAGTAGAGTCTTTGGGATCCCGTGGTAGATTGGCTTTTGACCTGTATGAAGCGAAGGCGGCATTTTATAGGGAATCAGTGCAAGAGCTAAAGCAAATGACACTAGCATTCGGACCGGAAGGGGGCTGGACTGAAACCGAGCGGGAAATTCTACGCGAAGAAAGCTTCAAACTTTGCACTTTAGGGCCAAGAGTGATGCGAATTGAAACTGCAGTAATTGCGGCTACCTCTTTGGCCGCGTCCTATCTTGAAAGACTTGATAAGCCTCTAGTTCCTGATAGATAAGCGACCAGCACCGCAACGAGCTAAAACGATAAAAATTATACCAGCTGCAAATAATCCAATCGAGTAGAACTGGCCTTTGCTGATGCTGAGAATCAACACATCATCAGGCTCTCTAAAAAGTTCGCAGAAAATTCGTGCAGCCGAGTATGCAATGAGAAACTCCCCAGTAAGCTGGCCAGGAGTATTCACAGCCACGCGGTTACGCCAGAATCGGTGCTGTATATAAAGAAAAACAAAAAGTCCTTCTAGACCAGCTTCATAAAGCTGAGAGGGATGTCTTGGTTGCTGGCCTGCGATTGGGAAGACAACCGCCCATGGGACTTGAGATGCCTTCCCCCAGAGCTCTGCGTTAATGAAGTTCGCAATCCGCCCAAAGCATAGACCAGCTGGCGCAAGCGTCACCACGAGGTCACTCAATCGAAAGAGAGGGATGCGCTGATTCCGAGCAAACAAGGCAATCGCAATACCAACTCCTATGAAGCCACCATGGCTAGCCATTCCCCCCTCCCAAACCTTGAAAAGGTAGAGAGGGTTTTCAAAGAAGGAGGCCCTACCGGAAGAATACAAGAACACGTAGCCAAGTCTACCTCCGCAAAGAACCCCAAGAATGATGTAGGTCATGAGGTTGGCTTGCTGGTCAGGATCAAGAGGGGAACGAGAGCGATTGAAGTAAAGCCGAAGTAACAGAAATGCGACCAGGAAACCTAGCAAGTAGGAGACGCCATACCAACGAATACCAATATTTTCATTAAAACGAATTAGGAAGGGGCTAAGGTCATGGACCCAGTGACCCGACTGCTGAGCAACTGTCAAAGTCATTTTCTAGAGGTATCACTAACCTTGGCATCAAGTTTTTGACGAGCAAGTTCACGCATATCTTCGGCTGGGTCGTCCTTTTCAAAAATTTCCTGACCAAGGATGTGTTCGAAGATATCTTCCATCGCCACAACTCCAACAGTAGAACCAAACTCATCGACAACAACACCTAGTTGTTGGTTGCTGGACTGGAGAGTTTTCAAAGCACCAGCAACAGTGCCAACTTGAGGCACAAATGTAGCTTTCTGCTGAAACTCAAATACTTTGCGCTCTGGCTGATCGGCAGCAATCGCAGATAGCAATTCTCTACGGCGTACGACACCAGTAATGGAATCAATATTGTCTTGATAGACGGGGATTCGGGCAAAGGGGATATTATTCTTGTTGGACTCAAATACTTCCCCGACGGTCTGTTGCTCTTCAAGTGCCATAACAACCGTCCTAGGAGTCATGATCTCGCCAACGTTTATCTCATCAAGGCTTAGAGCATTTGAGATCATATCCCGTTCCGAAGTTGAAAGAGTCCCCTCTTTTGCGCTCTTCTCTGCAAGCAGAATGATTTCATCGTCAGCTTCAGCTTCTTCAGGCTTCTTCTGTATGACGAGGTTGACCGTTACCTTGCAGAGCTTTGAAAGTGGAGCCATTAGAAAGCGGACAACTGCGAGGACAGGGACTAACAGGGGCTGTAAACTGCGGCGATAGATAACCCCGGCGTTTTTGGGTAGAATTTCAGAGAAAATGAGTATTCCTACTGTGAGTCCCACAGAAAACCAAATCAGCTTATTCTCACCATAGATTTTTGCAGCCAAGCCGCCAACTAAGGTTGCCCCAAGAGTATTGGCGATCGTATTGAGTGTTAGGATTGCAGAAGTTGTTTCCTCCATCTCCCGCTTAAATTTATCAAGTTGAGCACCAAGCTTGAGGCGAGTCTTTCTTAGACTTTCAATCTCTGCTGCAGTCGTACTGAGAATCATAGCCTCGAGAACTGAGCAAAGGCCCGAGATGCCAAGGGTGAATAATACCGCCAACACAAGGCCAACTTCGGGAGAAATCATGAAATACTTCTTCCTCTTCGGAGTCGTCTGATCTGGTCCTCGTCTGTATCCATTACAACAAATCCGCTGGGTTGTTACAGCGGAATAAGATTGTGTTATATGTTTATTTTGGACTAGAAGATTGGGTCAAGGTTTATAAACCTGACATACCCTTGAAACACCAAAAACAAAGATTTCCGCAACAACTAAGCTGGAAAGTTGTTGGCTTTGCAATACTCACTGCCGCTGCTGTAAGCGGTTGCATGACTACAAGCCGAGGTGTCAACCAAACCGTAGAAATCAATAGCTATCCCTATGAGGCTCGTGTCTACATCGACGGAGAGCTAGCTGGCACAACACCTCTTAGCGCCGTGCTCAGGTCAAAGTCGACCTACGAAGTCAAATTTGAGAAGGCCGGGTACAAACCATTCGTCGAGTACATTGGGCCTTCTCTGGATCTCAAGCACGATCCTATTCTGAAGATTGGACCTTTAGAAGATGCTGGCTTCTATAACCGACTCGGCCCAAGTCCACTAGAAGTCGAACTCGAACATGTTTTAGTGCCTGATATTGCTGGACCAGACATCCTAAGAGAACTCTTGGTTAAGACTGAACAGATCGACAGGCTTTTAAGCGATGGCAAGATCGGTTCGGAGGAACACCGCTACATTGGTCAGCAAATCTTAGATTTTTATAAAGATGAATCCGCGCGACGCGGAGCTCCTTTGTTATCCATGGCACCAGTCCCTGCACAACCAACTGCTGTCCAAGAACTTCCCCCTCCTGCTTTTCCAGCCAACCCGACGACACCGATGACCGTTCCTGGGGAGCTTGGTAGCCTAGATAACCTTGACTTAGATAGCATCAACGACCTTGAGCTTCCTTCACCCGGTACACCCACAACTGTACCAGCAGCAACCTCCACTGGCATACCAGACCTTTCTGGACTCGACAATCTCTCTCTTCCCAACTCTGGAAATCTTAATGTTCCGGCCCTAGAGCCAGTTGCCGCACCTCCTCCACCTCTCGCTCCGCCACCCACTTCCGTTGAACCCACGCCGCTTCCCAATCCTATTCCTAACGCACCGACGCCCCCGACCACGCTAGAAACTCCTGCCAATCCTACCCCAACTCCTCCTGCTGCGCCGTCAACACCTGCCCCATTTGATCCTCTGAACTTCGGCACCTGAAGAACCCAAGGGACCATCTGGCCATGTCAAAGAAAGACCTAAGACGATCCCCGCTGCATGAATTTCATCAAGAACAAGGTGCACGGTTCGTACCTTTTGCAGGATGGGAGATGCCTGTGCAGTACTCCAGCATACTTGAAGAACATCGTAAGACAAGGGAGAGTGCAGGACTGTTTGATGTCAGTCACATGGGAGAAATTGAGGTTACTGGCACAGAGGCTGAGGCCTTCTTAAACCATATCATAACGAACGATCTTACGCAGATCGCGGACGGCCAAGCCCTCTACAGCCCGGCCTGCTATGAAGACGGTGGAGTCGTTGACGACTTAATTCTATATAGGATCGCAAAGGATAATTTTCTCATTTGCTGCAACGCTTCAAATTCGGAAAAAGTATATAATTGGCTTGTGACGCATTGCTCTAATTTTAGCTGTGCTGTTCGAGATGCCTCAGAAAATTATGCACAACTTGCCCTCCAAGGGCCAAATGCGGTTAAAATCTTAGAATCAATAATTCCCGATTGCGGATCGAACATCAAAAGATTTCACTTTCTGCAGTGCGATATACTAGGTCATCCATGCCTACTCAGCCGCACTGGTTATACTGGAGAAGATGGTTTCGAAATTTATCTACCACCAGCTGCTTCACCAGGACTGGCCAGAGAAATTCTTGAGCGAGGTTACGAGGAAGGTGTTCGTCCTATTGGACTAGGTGCCAGAGATAGCCTTCGACTTGAAGCTGGTTTACCCTTATACGGCCATGAAATAAGTAGGTCTATATCACCAATCGAGGGAGGAATTGGATGGACCGTTAAACTAAGCAAGGAAGATAACTTCATTGGAAAGAAGGCTCTTGAATCTGTAAAGAATGAGTCTTCACCTAAAAGACTCATCCACTTTAAATGCGAAGGTAAGCGAATCGCCCGACAAGGCTGTCTCATTCTTGCAGATGGCCAAAAAGCAGGCGAAGTTCTATCGGGTACTTTCTCCCCAATGACAGAATGCGCCATTGGTTCTGCGCTTGTAGAATTAGAAAAGGTAAAAGACGCCAACCTTGCGGCTGATATACGAGGTAAATCTATACCCATAACCCGTACCAAACCACCACTACACAAACGAATCTAATACTTAAAACCTTGCCACAAGATGTGAATCCTTCATTGGAATGGCCTGATAATGAGCAACATACCCACAAATCTTAAATACACGACCGACCATGAATGGCTACGCCACGAAAGCGATGGCCAAGGGGTTATCGGCATCACGGATCATGCTCAAGATAGCCTTGGTGACATAACTTTCGTCGAATTGCCTGAACCAGGCGCTAGCTTTGCTGCTGGTGAAGCTTTTGGTGTGGTTGAATCTGTCAAAGCAGCGTCTGATCTTTACATGCCAGTTGACGCAGAGATATTAGAGGTCAACGAACAACTCCTGGAAACTCCAGAGGCTGTGAACACTGATGCATATGGCGAGGGCTGGATGGTCAAAGTGCGTCTAGATGGAGACGATAAAGACCTTCTCTCTCCTGAAGCATACGGAGAAATTGTTGGTTCAGAGTAGTGAACCAAAAGCTGTACGTTAGCCTTTAAAAAGGATTGCAGAGACACAGTTAAACTGCAAAGTAATCGCCCCTCCTGTTTCTGGGACTGTATCCATTTGCATAGATCCAATGTCCGATAAAGACTCCGAAAGCCCTACGCAACCTAACGACGACCGGAATATAGCCAAGGTTGACTCTGATACTGCTGGCCTGACCCCAGACGAGCAGCTAACTCTCATTTGGGATAAGTATAAAAGCCTTGTCATCAAGGTTGCTGCATCTCTCCTTATTATTGGTGCCTTGTGGTACGGAATTAAGATAGTGGGAGCCCGCAAGCTCGAGAGTATCCAAAAAGAGTATGTTCAGGCATTGCAGGATGACGAAGCAAAGAGTGATCCGGGCCAGTCCAAAGAAATCCAACTCGCTAACACAATAGCCTTCGCGGAGAAGCATCCTAATCAACCGTTGGCTGGCCAAGCACGTATCAAGGCAGGACACGCCTACTTCAAAATTGATAGTTTCGAGGAGGCAGCAACTCACTACGGTGCAGCTGTGGGAGCTTTAAACAAAGTGCCAGAGTTAGCCGGACTTGCCCATGTATATCAGGCAGTAGCAACCTACCGGAGTGGCAACAAGGAGGCGGGGAAGAATCTTTTGGAGACGGTGGCGAATAACAAAGCCTATCTAGACACTCATCGCGGTGAAGCCTACTACAAGCTGGGTGTAATCGCACTTTCCGAACAAGATCTTGATGCCTACACGGCACAAGAAACCGCCTTCGAAAATGCTGCACTGGAACACGCAAGCCAATTACTTGCTCAGCTCAAGACCTTCCGTGAAAACTTCCCAGCAGAAGGTTTTGATCCACTTAGTCCAATTCCAGAGAAAGTTAGTCCGAAGCTAACTGTTCCTGTTCCAACATCATCGACAGGGGCAATTTCTCCAACAGGTGCAGTCAATCCGACTAGCTCAAAATAGCTGAATATTGTCTCGCTAACGAAGTAATTCCTACGCAAGCGGTCTCTACGCGGAGCACGGTCGATCCCAAACTAACTGGATCAAAACCCACATTGCGGGCTTTTTCTAGCTCTTTATCGGTCAACCCACCTTCGGGGCCAATAAGCATCCATAGGGAGTCCTGCCCAGACGCCAGACCGGGAAGAGTTTCAGTAACATTCGAACGAGTTGGATGAGCTACCCAGTGTCTACCAGGTTTGTTCCAGCCAGCCAGCCATTCTGACAAATTGCCAGCAATCTCAACCTCTGGAAGAAATGGGTTCTCAGACTGCTTACAGGCTTCCCGAGCTACACGTTTCCATTTTTCCAACTTTTCTTTGGAATATAAAGTCTTTGCAGAAACCTCCGAACGCTCAGCATTCAAGAAAGATAGACCAGTAATACCAAGCTCAGTAGCTTGTCGTACAATAGTGTCCACTGCCTTTCCCTTAGGCATCCCAACAGCTAGATGCAGAGAGAGATTTGGTCTGTCAAATTCCCGAGCATCTGTTACTCGAACAAAAGCTCGCCGATGGTCGGGAAAGAAAAGACTTCCCTCTAGAACCAATCCAGAACCGTTAAGCACCCCTACTGAGTCACCCTCCTTAGCCCGAAGCACACGAATAAGATGATGGCTCTCCTCCTCTCCCAGTGCAACCTCTAGAGCATCTGGGCATAAATCTGGTTCAAAACAATGAAATCTTGGCATTATCGACTATTTCATTCCTAAATGCGCAGGACTCGGCAACAGTAAACAACCAATAACAAAAATGCGTATCACAGGAGGTATCGCTCGAAGTATCCGCCTTAAATCACCAAAGGGGGATTTTATTCGACCAAGCACAGACTCATCGAGAGAGAGACTTTTTGCTAGTCTTGGAACCCGGGTGGAGCATTGTGTGTTTCTCGACCTTTTCGCTGGAACAGGAGCATGTGGTTTAGAGGCATTAAGCCGCGGAGCAAGTGGAGGATGCTTTGTAGAACTTGATCGAAGAGCCGCAAAGTGCATCCATGAAAACCTTAGGAATGTGTCTAAAGCAATAGACAGTATATCTACAGACTGCAAAGTAGTTCAAGCAGATGCATTGAAATGGCGACCACTAGGGGATATAAAATTCGATATTGTCTTCGTAGACCCACCTTACCCACTCATAGAAAAAGTGGGGCCAGTTATTTTCGAATCTTTGGGAAATTGGATACCAACGGACGGTATTGTAATCTTCGAAATGCCTGCTGGCCAAGAGTACCTTCCAAATGGCTGGGAAGAATTTCGGCGTCTAGGAAAAAGAGGCAAAGGTGACCCAACCCAACGCTTTCTTCGTCCCATTAATCGTCCTTGATAATCTTAAGTTCAAACTCCTTGTCGGTCTTAGCATCTCCAACCAAGGCTCTGTATCGATCTCGAATAAGACGATTCTGTCGTCGGGCGGCCGTCATCATTTCTTCAAGGAAAGGCAATGGTTGCTCGAAATCTCTGATTAAAGTGGCCGACTGAACAATAGTTGCTAATTCGACATCAACTTTGCGGCTAAAGCCACTGCCTCCCGTAAAGATAAAGACTAATTCGCCTGCACCCAATTCCATAGATGTATTATCTAGATCCAATCGAACCCCACCATAAATACCAACTGCCTTAAAACCTCCGCTCTGAGTAATCCCCAGCATAACTGCACCCTCACCACTGATTTTCAACTCTGACAAGGGAGAGGAGACTCGGTATGGTTTTGATTTTTTGGGTAAGGAAAGCAGAATTGCGCCCTTGTGAAGTTGAAGAAGGCGAGCTTCATCAATACCTGCATTTGTTAAAGAGCCCAGACGCATGATTTCACCTGAGCGCAAACGTAATTCAATACCCGAATCCTCCCGGACAAATAGCTTTCCTCCGAAGGGTACTGGCTGTCCATTCCCAAGTGCACCAAGTCCCGGTACACCACGTAGAACATGGGTGCCTTGTTGCTGAGTTACAAAAAAGCGTTCAGGGGTAGTAGCCTTCCCAGCTTGAAATAAGCAGATAAAGCTGGACGAAATAAGGAAAAACCAGCTGCAAACAAAATTATTGCAATGGGGTAATTTGGATGCGGTCACGGAACTGGTCAAAGATCGCCCGGGTATCAATTGTAGTCTTGTCGTATCCAACGTTTTCAATGAAGTTGACACGACCAATTTGGCGGTTGCCAAAAAGATCAGTTGGGTCGCCTGTGGGGAAGGTCGGGTAGATTCCGTCTATGCCTCCAAACTGGCTCTGAAGGTATACTGAAGACCCATCGGGAAAGTAAATATTTCGTAGGTCAATTGTTATGGCCTGCATGTAGATTTCTCGTACATTATCAGAGAACTGAAGGCCATTGATAGAGAGTTCGTTGAAGGCAGAGAGATGTATATTGTCCCCAGAAGGTACACGCAAATCGGAGTTTTCAAAAACTAGGTTTTCAAGCGTGGCTATGGCAATGTCCCCTCCAGCCTGCATACTCACATTGATGAATTCACTAGACCTTGAAGAACCAAGATTTAGCGCACCCTCTTCGAATTGCAATGTAACCCCCTCCTCAACGAGAAACTGACCAGAAGCTAACAGGCTGAGCTCCCGCTCCATAGATTCATCCAGGCCATCGGTACTTGAGAAAACTACAGAACCAGTCAGTGAAATGTCCCCTGCAGCAGTTACATAAAGAGAGCGGTTGCCTGCAGTAAAATATTCTCCCAGTTCGATAAATCCTGGCTCAATAGTGACTTCACGACCAGAAAATGCACGGCTAGAAGATAGATCTTCGACTTCTATCCACTCTTTGAAAAGGATAGAAACTTCTTGGTAGAAATAATTCTCAACCAGCTCATCTAGGTCGAAAATTCGGTCAGCATCTAACGCATCGGCCAAAACGACATCGGTAAGTAGCGTATTCCCTAGTTCACCAATTGAGATAAGGGCTTCATCTATAGTCCCGGCACCAAGTTCATACAATTCAGGTACGATATGTTCATTGCCGTTATCCGTACTTAGATCGAGAAGCTCAGCAATAGAAGCAGATACAATCATCTGTTCATCAACGTCGTCGCCATCGTGGTTCTTTAAATCAACTGAAGGAAGATCATCTGTATCAACCTCTGCCTTCACATCCTTGGTGATCCCGGGGAGGATAGCTGCGAGCTCATCTTCTTTTAAATCTAAGGAGAGCAGAGACTTAATAAGTGCTTGATCATCTGTATCCAAAAGATTCTGTCGCAGATTCTCTGAAAAGTTGAACAGTGAGCGAGCCTCAACATCGTCAAAGCCAAAGGCAATAAACTGCCCTAGGCGCGTGGTAGGTTCCTCTAGAATAATTTCGAGGATGGGTGGAGCGAAAACCAGCATCTCAACAATATCCTTAGCGGAAAGGGCATGGTAGAGAATCTTTTGTACAATATTGGGCTCAGCAGTCTCGACCAGAGCAACTCGTGTTTCTGAGTTATAGGAATAGAATCTGGTTAAGTCATCTCCGTCCAAGTTGAGACCAAGAATAAACTTGGCGGCATCACTGCTTTCTTCGATCAGCTTTCCTTGAAGTTCGTCACCATAACCCTGTAGTTGCTGTTTCTCTTCAGTGGAAAGACCCAGTGCGAGGATTGCTTTCGCCATGCCTGAATCTGCCTCTACAACTTCGCCAGTTTCTTGTATGAGGTTAACAGTTTCGTTAGTTTGCAAAGACTGTTCTACGATATTTGCCGTATCGACTGCAGGCTCAGCCGCAGGTGGTGGCGCTGTAGCAGGCTCGGGAGCTGGAGCTGCTTCGGGTGCAGGCTCAGCTGATGGTTCTGGTTCGGCGGGTGCAGGTTCTGGCTCAGAAGGTGCTGGCTCCTCAGATGGTTCTTCGCTTGGAGCTGGTTCTTCCTTAGATTCCTCTTTGGGCTCTTCCTTAGGCTCTTCCTTAGGTTCCTCTTCAGGCTCCTCTTTGGGCTCTTCCTTAGGTTCTTCTTTAGGCTCAGCAGCCTCTGCCTTCTGCTCGACTTCCTGAACAGCAGCAGAAACTTCAGAAACAGAGATCTCTGCAGTCTGGGTCTCTGCCTCATTTGTTGTTGCTTGCATTTCCTGAGTCACTGCCGCAGGCACTGGGGCCTGCTCAGTCTGCCCGATTTGCTCCCCAGTGGGAGTCGCTTGCACAGCCGTGCTTTGCCCGGCTGGGACGGGTACAGAAACTCCAGATGGATCCGTAAAAGCAACGCTTCCTGAAAGCATATTCACGCCTCCGGAAAAGTTGCCGGTACCTGGGTCAACTTGGATAGAAAGCTGTCCGTCCGTGCCGCGAATACCAGCCAAGCCTACAGGTGAGTCTATTTCAAATGAAGATCCTTTGTTTAGCTTTTTTACATTAAACATCATGTCTCCATACCCAAGCTTCAGCTTGGTGGTGGAATTGCTTGGCTCAGCCTCCAGCTCAGAAACCTTCTTATCATTCTGTTCGAACTTCTTTTGGGTGAACTCGGCGATAGTTAGCTCAGACTTCTCACTTACAGTGGTGATACTTCCATTAGAGAGCAGAAGCACAGCTTTACCCGCCTCGCCAGTTACAACAGTGTGACCGTCAAAGATAGACTTGCCAGCTGCAATCTCTTCCTGTGGCAGAAACTCGTCTGTGCCGACCTTCTTAATTTTTACATCACCCTCTACAGAGACAATAATGATGGCTCCTTTGCCATCGGCAGCCTCATCTTGAGCAAGCACTGGCAGGATGGGCCAGATAAGCATGACCAAGGTGAGAAGTAGCGAATCCTGGCGTAGTAGTTTCATTGAAGGGCAATCGTCAATCAGCGTTATTTAACTGGATAAAACTCAAGTTTGCCATCCTTGGAATTGTAGAACACCCGCGAGTTTTCGATGGTCTTAACATAATAGATCCAAGATTGGTCCTCATCACGCCAGAGGTAGGGAAAGAGGTCTAATCGAGACCACCACCAGCCAGTGGATGGAGTCCATCCCCAGAAGCCGTTATCCACCTCCACAATAAATATCCACCCAAGATCAATATGGTAAGTCCAGGGGGAATTTGTCCTGAAGAATAAGCCGAAACCATCAAGGTTGTACCAATCATCAGAGACCTTCTCGGCTTTTGCCCACATTCCCGTGAATATAGATTGCTCATTCTCTACTGTAAACTTGCGCTCTGGGCCATATGCAGTGCCTTCATCATTGTTTGCAAAGGCCCGATAGAAGTAGGTGCGGCCTTGATCTAAGGCTTCAGTAATTGCCTCAATTCCCGATCCTTCTTCATGCTGGTTCTCCAGAATCCAACCACCATTTAGATTGTTCACACTGAGTCCAGGATTTGGGCCAAGTAAAAATCCTGAGCTTTGAATCGAAGAACCGCCATCCGCAAGAATGCGGCCACGCAATTGGAAGTTGTTATCGTCAGTTGGCTCGATGACTTCGGTAGTGATGATTGCAGTGAACTGGTTAACAACACGAACATCAAACGCTTTAACTAATGATTCCTCATACTTGTCAGTGACGCGAATCCAAATCTTTAGGACAGAAGCTATCTCATAGTCAGGAGAGATACGGACAAGGAGGCGGTCACCCAAAATTTCAAACATTTCTCCATAGTTGTCCTCCCCTTCAGGAGTATTTTCGGCAAGAGCATAGGTGTGCAGATCGTCAAGATCTGGATCAACAACATTAAGTGTGCCTACTAAGGTACCAGGCTCCGCATTCTCGGAGATAGTTAAGGATTCAATAAGTAGGTCTTCAGGTGGGCTGTTTGCGTCAACTACCAAGAAATCCTGACCTTCTAGGTTTTGGTTAAGCACCATCGCATCTTCAAAGAGCACACCAAGTGGTTCTGTCTCTTGGTAAGCTTCGTCGCCATTCAAGTCCATGTAAGCCCAAATGCGATAAGGACGTTCTATGACCAGCCTATCCAGAGTGTATGAACCAGGTGCTTCAATAACCGTGCTAATGACCAACGGTAATGAATCTGGCTCCGCGTCACTTCCAGAAGAAGCCGACTCAGCGATAACATGCAGAACGCCTTGGAGGCGACCTTCGTAAATGATTTTTCCTGAAACATTTATAAAGTGGACTTCAGGATCAAGAGGATCGCCTCCATAAATAACCTCATCTCCATCGATACCGCCATCCTTATCTGTATCAACATCATTTGGATCAGTTCCAAAAACAACTTCTTCTCCGTCTGTAAGTTGATCGCCGTCGCTATCTGCCTTGCTTGGATCTGTACCGAATAAATTATCTTCTTCTCCGTCAGTGAGACCATCTCCATCGGAGTCACCGGTTGTATCCGCGATAAGTGGCTCTGTAGAAACGCCCTCGCCTATCGGCAACTCATCCTTGTTTTGCGGGTCTGTTTCCGCTGCAAGTTCAACTCCATCTAAGAACCCATCATCATCCAAATCCGGATTTTTTGGATCCAAGCCCAAGATCAGTTCTTGACCATCTGAAATGCCATCGCCGTCTGAATCTGGCTTGGCGGGGTCAAGATTTAGTAGATAGAGTTCTTCCGCGTCTGAGAGGCCGTCTCCATCGCTATCGTCTGTTGTGTCCGAAACAAGACCAGGAACTGAAAGAGACTCACCTTCAGGAAGTTCATTCTGATCTAAGGGGTCTGTTCCTGCAGCAACCTCTGACCCATCAGAAAACCCATCTCCATCGCTGTCAGCATTGTTTGGATCCGTACCCAGACCCAACTCCAAGGCATCAGAAGTACCGTCTGAATCAGTGTCGAACTTAGAGGGGTTTGTGCCATGAATGTGGCTCTCCTCCGCATCTGATAACCCGTCTCCATCACTATCATCCGTAGTATCTACAAGTAGGCCAAGAACAGACAGGCCTTCTCCAACCGGTATCTCATTTTTATTTAACGGATCAGTCGCACCAGCAACTTCGGCACCATCATTAAAGCCGTCTCCATCACAGTCAGGGTTATTTGCGTTCAATCCCATTGCCAATTCGACTCCGTCAAGAAGACCATCTGAGTCACTATCAGCTGTCCGGGGATTTGTTCCAGCAAGATTTTCTTCTGCATCAGTTAGACCATCGCCATCCACATCGTCTGTAGTATCCGAAACTAGTCCTTCTTCCGTTACACCCTCGCCAACCGGATACTCGTCCTTGTCTAAGGCATCCGTGCCCCCGGCAAACTCGACTCCGTCACTAAAACCATCGGCGTCACTATCGGCCTTATTCGGATTCGTACCGTTGACCAATTCTACACCATCCAAAATACCGTCGGAATCACTATCCGACTTGGCTGGGTTCGTTCCTGCCAAGCCTTCTTCGGCATCGGTCAGGCCGTCACCATCTGTATCATCTGTGGTGTCTGATACCACGCCTTCTCCACTGAGACCCTCACCTTCTGGAGTTTCTTGGTCGTCTAAAGGATCGGTCTCGGCGGCATGTTCTTCGCCATCGCTAAAGCCATCCGCATCACTGTCGGACTTATTTGGATTGGTACCGTGCGCTAGTTCTTCGCCGTCGTTTACGCCATCGCCATCACTGTCAGCTTTCGCAGGATTGGTTCCCGCTAGACCCTCTTCGGCATCGGAAAGCCCATCGCCGTCACTGTCTCCAGTGGTGTCTGATACCAACCCTTCTCCACTTACTCCCTCACCTACTGGAGTTTCTT
>CAJWWL010000058.1 GCA_913048125.1 uncultured Opitutia bacterium
CGATCGAACTAGGGGTAGTCTCTCACCCCGTGGGTATCGCTTCGCCCTCGGGATATGCGGTATCGGGATGTTCGCATTCGCCGCTGGGTTCGCTTACCAGGCATACGGGCTCGTTCCAGAGATTTTCTGAACTCGAATCACAGGGTGCTTGGTCCGCCTATCGGCATTTCCTGCACCGTCACACCAGACCGTAGGGAGGGACCCACCGAAATGGTCCCGTATATCCCCTGGTCGACTATGTTGTGGGAGAGGCCGAACCAAGGGCGCCCGTGGGCATCGACTAGAATGTCGATGAAGTCACCGAACCCCCCGCATCTGTTGTATCCACAGTCTTCGGTAATGTCCAACGGGTCTCCAAACTCATTTACCTGAACCGTGGTAATCAGAGGCATATCGCTGAAAGCATCAGTAATCATCCCAATGTACCCATTCCAATTGTCCCCCCCAGAATCCCCGATATATGCGAACGCAACCATGCCCGAGTCACCAGCAGCAATGGCAGGGAAGCCGGTTCCATTCAGCTCGGTGGGGGGGGCGATCATAATCGGGTCGCTCCAACTTCCGCCCTCGTCTGTGGAATAGCTGTAGTAAGGCATGTTGTCCAACCCTATCCACATTGCATGGACGTTGTCATCCTCATCAGGGTAGACCTGCGCCTCCTCGAAGTTCCAAGTATCCGCCGTACCTGTGGTTTCGGTCGGAAGTGGGTGCTCAGACCAGGTGAGACCTCCGTTTGTGCTCTTGTAAATAGAATACCCTTCCCCATTGCAACCGGGATTCCCCCGGTAGAAGTTCCCATTGGGTCCACCCTCTAGGTGTGCAGTTAGGCCCCCGCTTTGACAATCGACGGGAGCCCCTGAGACTTCTGGAGTCCAAGTGTTTCCACCATCAAAGCTGGAAGAACATAGTGGATGAGGTGCATTCCCATTGATGCAGAATACCCAGGTCGTGGGGTGGAGAGCAGCGGGGTAAGGGGCCGAAGTAATCGTCTGGTGGTCCTGGACTGAACGAATGTCGGTGGCCACCGTGGGTGGTGACCAAGAGGCCCCTTCATTGTCTGACCACTCAACTGTCATCCCAAGCAAAGCATGCATGTCGAACTTCATGATTCGATCCGTCCACTTGTCGACATAGACATAGGGGTCATTGCTGTTGGGTACGGGGACAATGGCATCATACACATCATTGCAAGAATAATCGGACAAGTTGGTCATTTCAATCAAGCCTGTGCATTGTACGATCGCGGTTGAACCCGCGGCACCATTGCCCCAACTGGTCATGTACAAATTGTCATCCGAAGTGATGCCCATGGTCGGTTCAAAGGTACTGAGGCCGATACCATAGTACGATGCTGAAGACCAAAAAGGCGTATTTTCACCAGTCAGATTTGCCGTGATGTTGGCTGCAAGTACTGCCGCCTCATCCAGCGCATCAATGCCTCCACTGTAGTGGTACCAAGTGGTGTTTGAAATGGGGCGGTCGAAGTCGAATGGAGAGGATTCTTCGGTCACGACTTCTTCTTCAGAACCCAAGCAACCAGACAGGGATGTGCAAATCATCAGCACGGCAAGAGCGATGGCGAACTTGGCCTGCTGCATTCAATCCCCCGGCCCTACGGGGCCGGGCCTCATGCTTCAACCCGACGGTTGCCGTGGAATCTCAGCCATAGGGCCGCGGGAACTGAAACAAATCCAATGGATGCAACCCAAGTGATGACTGACCCAATTGCCACACCATATTCGGGTAGTGTGAAGGTGGCCAATAACGCGTAAAAACTCACAGACATCGCACCGAGCATCATCGGCCCGACTGCACCACTAGGAACCTCCTCACCCTGTGCAATCCAAAGTGCAACCATACTTGTCAAGAAAATTGCAGGAAATACAGATGCCATTCCAGCCAACAGTGGGGAACCGAGTTGGGAGAGCCAGACAGCCAACCCGATGGCTGTGGCCGCAGCAATGCCTCGGCAAGCAAGCGTGAAAGGGCCCACGCGATTTTTGCCTCGAGGTGAGGGCTTGTGTTCTAGGCTGATCCACAAGCCAAGAAGGACCCCGACAATGAGCGCAGCCAAACCCACGGCCATCGATGCCTGCTCTGAAAACAGTGTCACAGATAGGGCCGCACCTGCAAACCACACACTGAGATTAATGGTCGTGATCATCGCCAACCGTTTGCCAAAACTCCACGAAGGGATACGTGGAGGAACCACACGCCACATCCAGAGAAAAATGGCATTCAGCAACATGCCTACTGGAACCATCCCCATCGCAGGATCAAATGCATCTGAGTTCGGTTCAGCCAGCCACATGAAGGCGGCTGCAGGGACAATGGTGGTGGGGATGGTCCCGAGGATTCCCCCAATCACTCCACCGAATTTTTCAATCGCAACCGTAACGGCGATGGCGACCAGACCCGCAAGGAATGCGGCGAGCAGGATTTGGGCCTGCGCGTCCATTCAAATCCCTTGATTCTACTCTGGGGGCGCTTCGACAAAATCGACTCCTTCACGGAGGTTTTGCAATTGCATGTACAGGACAGCTGCGGCTGCCAGTGAGAGGAACAACAGAGAGGATAGTCCTGCAACAATCATACCCGTACTCAAGAATCCGGATTCGTCCATTTCTGCAGGTGCCTTCTCACTCCCCATGATGTGCAAGTGAGCGACCACATTGGCACTCGAGTTGCTACCAACCAATGCGCGAACCATCAGAGTTTGATTGCCTTCAATGGTATTCCCTGGCAGGTATTGCAAGCGATCGACAAACAAGTCATGCTCGATTTCAAACTCTTGTGAACCCGCAACAAAGCTGTTCAAATCCATCCATTCGTCTCGCATATCCCAAGTTCGCCACTGCACCTTTTCAGCAGCACCTTCAATCTTGAAGGTGATTGAATCGCCCTGGCCGACGTGAATCTTGTTGTCTGCCATACTCGGTGTGGACAGATTGACTGCAACCATTTCTGTAAAGCCGTAGACTTGGTTGGCGGCTTCCATCACCGCGGGATGAGCTCGAACTTCGCCATGCCCATACACATTGTTTTGACGTGGCTTGGGATTGTGCGGCCCGTCCGTTTCCGGGCAGGGCTCGTTTGCCCCTGCATGATGACAGGGTCTGTATTCTGCAGTTTCTTGCATGATGTTTCTTACATCAAAGGGAGATAGTTCAGGATTGGCTTGGTACATCAATGCCGCGACACCGGCTGCACCAGGCGTGGCCATGCTGGTTCCAGACATGCTGGTGTAACCGGTTCCTGAATTGTATTGCACTGACATCACACTTGAGCCAACGAAGGCGAGGTTGGGCTTGATGCGACCTTCTTCAGTTGGACCTTGACTGGAATAAATTGCAATGCCCGGATCATCACCCTTGTCCAATGCACCGACCGTAATGACATCCTCTGCACTACCGGGAGTCCCAATTTGTGCTGAGACACCGTTGTTACCTGCAGCGATGAACAATGCAACACCAGAACGAACCATCTCATTGGCCATGCGCGCAACACTCTCTTCCTCGGCGGCTGTCATCTCAATGATTCCTGGGCCACCCAAACTCATGCTGGCGGCTCGGATGTTGAACTCGTGGCGCTTATCCACCGTCCACTCCATACCCATCATGACACCCGCAAACGAACCTGAGCCACCTGCATCGAGAACTTTCACACCAACCAATTGAGCCTGTGGTGCGACGCCTGTGTGCTCATAGTTGGGAGCGCCCGTTCCGGCGGTTGTTCCTGCACAGTGTGAACCATGGCCTTGGTCATCATAGGGGAACACTTCTGTGCCATTGGTCAGACCCGCATTGTTGATAACATCGTAAAATGCAATGATTTTCGGATCATCTGTACTGTTGTCATCGTCCAAGTCATCTAGACCCACGTGTTCTCCGTCGATACCAGTATCAATAATCGCAACAACACTGCCTGCACCATCGTAACCTGTGGCTTCGTAAACGTCCCAGACACCATGGGTATCCTTCATGTCGGAGTTTACGATTTGCAAGACACTATCCAATTCAACCATCACAACTCCGGGGAGCCGTGACATGGAGACAATATCCTCGACTGCGACTGAACCTGCAATGCTGTCAATCAAGTGGAAGGTGTGGAGGTGAACGAAATCAAGTTCATTTTCCAAAAGAGTCACATCGTCTTGAGTCGGCAAATGATCCAAGTTGACAATGACGTCAATGTGGCCATTTTCATCGACCCACTCAAAGTCAGTATTGTTGAGAGCAACCCAGATGTCATCATCGATTCCATCCTTGTCTTTGTCCATCAGTGTGTCTTCCCACCAATGGACCTCTTCCTGGGGTTGCGGTGTGGCTGGGGTGGCAACTGCTGCGACCGTTACAGGGAACACAAACAACCCGATGGCGGCGATGGCGAGGATGGCGCGATAGCGATTCTCAGACATGGTATCACCCTACGGGTGACGGGTCTGATTATTCAATCAAACGGTTCCATGGAATGGGTTCTATTGAAGGACTCAACCACAAGTCGCCGGGTATGCGCAGGCACTGGGTGGCATTGCTCATCGTGGGGCTGCTCGCATCTTCTACTGCTTCTGCAATCACCATTACACAGCCTGATTTCCGAAGCGGAGATTGGTTTGAGTACGACGGTTGGACGGCTGCTGTGTTTGCTGAATATGAAGCGAAAATGGCGGAAGAAAGCCCCGATTATGAACGGCTAAACCTCACTGAAGAAGTCCCCATGCGGCTTACATTTCAGGATGAAGAAAGCATCAACCTTGGAGGAGAAGATACGAACTGCAGAGTCAGTATCATT
The DNA here is from genome assembly GCA_913048125.1 of uncultured Opitutia bacterium. Lineage (GTDB taxonomy): Bacteria > Verrucomicrobiota > Verrucomicrobiia > Opitutales > JABJCN01 > JABJCN01. The sequence goes on from CAJWWL010000058.1 coordinate 4,792, forward strand.
GAGCATTCGGTCAATATGACTGTACATTTCACACCCGGAAGTACAGACTACACCAACGATACGATGACCCTGAATGTCACAACCAACATCAAGGTCTGGATGCCGACGGGGGCGAGTGCTTTCGAGAAACGCGTTGAAACGATCATGCTGGAAACTTGGTTTAGTGGCGGTGGTGAAGACAATTACATCGAATCAAGGTTGACCACGGAGGAAATCATTGAACGAGACGGTTTGTGGCCCAGTGGCATTGAAGTTGGCCATGAGTGGGACTTTGCAGAAACCATTTCGCGGACCACTGTTACCGAAGAGCGCATCAACCGAGCGTTGTGGAATGAAACCAGTCGTCAGACGGATAACATCGCCCGACAAGTGACATGGACAGCCGTAGAAGAAGTTGACATCGCTGTCGGAGAATACAACCTTGATACCGTCCCTACCATTCGAATGGAACAACAAATTGTCGGCGAATCGAGAACCAGTACTGATTGGTATCATGAAGAGGGTTATCTCGTCAAAACCCAACATTTTGTGAACGGTACACTGTTGTTGTCTGCAACACTTACAGATCATGATTATTCAGCAGAGAACGTCGTCAATACTGTGGTCACAAGCAATGGCTTGCCCGCACCTTCTATGATCGCAGCAATCACCGTAATCGGCATCGCTGCAATACCGCGTTCAAAATCGGAATGAAAGACCCAAACGTTGGGCAGTCTCGTGTCCAACATCCAATACCAAGGGAGCTCGTTGAATGGCATCTTCTCGGAGCAGCGCTCCAATTGCACTCCCTTCAAGCGTCAGGGTTGAACCACCACAGACCATTGATGCAGATTGAACATTTACACATGCGATGATACCGTGAGTAGCCCAATCAATGCTGGTCGGCGTGTCATCCATTCGATTTCCAACTTGGATTGGCAACGTCACACGACCATCTTCAAGGGTGAAATTGTACATGGTGGCGTGATGCCATATTGTACCGGATTGACCTTCTGGACCGGTCACGGTGACGTTGATGATTTGGTTCAGGGGTGAAACTGCGGTCTCGAGTTCAACCCCAACTTCTACAGATGTAACCGGGATGTAATCGGTCAACCAAAATTTTGCATCAACGCCTTCCAAGGCAATGTCATCCGTCCACCAATAGACATCAAAACCAATGGAGGGGCACCACCAGCGATCTTCCAACAAATCGCCATTGGTATTGTTCCACCAAACCCGATACGACTCCTCACAACCAGAATAAGTGGCTGGGCTTGGACCTATTTCTGCGACTTTGTACACAACCACTTCCTCAGTTTCGACAACATCCTCAGAAATTTGCACTGGACCCCCGCTCCCCGTCCAAGTTTCCGTATGCACGTAAACGGAGTTCCAACTTTCATTGAGAAGCATGGGGAAATCATTCACCTCCTGAGGTGGAACATAACGATGTTCATGGTCAAAATCGGCGATACCAGTGGTCCAAATTCCGAAGGCATCGAAATCAAGATCTAGAGATTGAACACGGCTAATCACAGCCAAATCCGACATTCGAACCCATCGAACTTCTTGATAATTGACGAGCAGTTCACCAGATGCGAAGATGCCCGTATTGGGTTCGGGGAAGCGACCGGCACCCGTCGCATAGGCATCGATTTCCAAACGATATGAAGGAATCAATTGACCAGACACATTGTGCAAGGTTGCTTCAGCAACCGTAATGGTGGCATCCCCGTAAAGCAAATCTAGAGAGGAGCCTGCAAGATCCGGGCTTTCCTCTACCAACAAGACAGCATCCAATTCAATGTCATACACCCATGAATCTCCAACATTCCAAGTTACCAGTGGGGCCGATTGAATTTGGTCCTCGGAATGGCGAATGCTTGAGACGTCCTCCAGCGAGAGAGGAGAAACACCGATGCTGAAAAGCAGCAGCGTAACGACCAATGTCAGTGTCCTGCCCACGTTTGACCGACAACAATCCAGCAAATGAGACCACCGGCGCATTCGGCAAGGTTCATGCCTCTCAGGATGTGTCGACAGTTCATGTCGAAGATGTGGGCTGCGTTCTTTCTGTCCGTTCTCTTGGTATCAACGCTGAATTTCTATGCTGTGGTTCGCGAACCGGATCGAATCGAAATTGATGAAGTGCACGAACACCTCTCTGAAACCGTGAAGGTCGAAGGGGTCCTGATTTCTTGGGTACGTGACCCCTATAGCGATGGATCTGATCGCGTTGATTTGCAAGTTGAAGATGCTCCAAATGTTGTCAAAATCCGATGGTATGACACCAGTGAGGTCCCACCGATTGGTTCCACTGTCGTCGTCGAAGGAGAAGTTGTCCAGTACAATGGGAAAATTTGGATCAACTCGAAGGGAATGGGTGCGATTACTGAAAAAGCAGGTGCAGAAGTCATCATGTTTGATACAACATTGAATGATATTTCTGCCAATGCATCCGCTTACGAATCTCGTGTAGTCAATCTCTCCGGATATCTTTCCGATGCACTTGAGCCAAACGTAACTTGGCAGAGTTTTACCCTGATTGACAACCCCTCGTACCTCGATAGTGACCACCGATTGTCTGTGGCTTTGCAGGGTCGTGTGACAGAGTGGGTAGAGGCTGGTTCCAAGGTGAACTTGACCGGTTGGGTTCAGTGGGATGAACGGAATTACCGCTGGTCGATTGTGGTCCAATCTTCGACTGTTGAAGTCACACATCCCGCTGGTGCCAAGCGATTGTCGTGGGCGGTAGCGGCTGAAACATGGTCGTATGATATCGGTAAACTGGTCTATGTTGAGGGAACCTACACTTGGCTGGATGATGATGGCGACTTGGAAATCGACAATTTTTGGCTCATTATTTAGCTGCGCATGTAACAAACGAGCTGCATCCTCGACGAATTTAGTATAAGCTCCGTTCATTTCAGCAAAAGCCTGTTCATCCTCTCGCTTGACCATTACTTGAGTCTCCGTCTGCAACGCTTCCAAACACAACTCTTGGATACGCTCTAAACTCAAATGCGCATTTTCTGACACTTCAACACTAACACGTGCCGTACTGCGTTGTGAGTGTGGAATACCAAATACTTCACGACTTTCACGTGCATGCTCTGATAGTTCTGAAGAACAAGGGCAAGCTGATGAATATATAAAGTCAAAGTGAATGTATTTACGGAAGTGATTCGTATTATCAATACTCCCTTCGTAAGCAGAACGATAATACTGCCAACCTTCCAAACCACTACGCAGACTAGTTTTGAGAATCGGATACTCAAAGGAAAGCCTAATACGAGCGCGCTGTGTGTTAATCTCGTCCTTATATTGAAGCAATATTTCCTTTAGTAAATCAGGGGTAAAAATTCGCTCCTGAAAAGTGTAGAAAACTCTCATGATTCGAGACATATTAATCCCTTTCTGACCAGCCTCAAGCGATACAGTTCCTGTGACAGAAGTTTCTAGAGTGAGTGTATCCGAACGTTCTGTAATAAAGCGAAGGGGTATTCGAAAGTTTGATATACCGACATTTAATATGGGGACATTTGCACCATAAATTTCTTGTGCATCAGCATTTTGCATATCGGGCAGCGATGCTCTATACTCGTCGGTAGGGACAAAAGTACGGTCATACACCTTTGTAGGCTTAAGCATTGGGCTGTCTTCTTTGCATGGCGGATTCGTGCTGGATTCAGATTTCATTTAATCTCAGATCTATAAATGTAATAATATAATGTAATAAATTAACTACCACACTATAGCACAAATACAAGTTTAGGGCACTATTGTATAATTAATGATTAAAAGAATTATTCGACTAAGTGGCAAGCGTCGAAAAATACTTTGATCCACACTTATATATCAATTAATATACGTTAATAATGTCTTTAGAATTTCAAATTTTAGCCTCCAGTAGCAGTGGTAATTGTGCACTTTTAGATACAGGACATAGCAAAATATTAATAGACGTAGGTATATCGGCAAAGCGAATTGGAAAACTACTCAAAGAGATTGGGAAGTCTATCGATGTAATAGATGCTGTCTTTCTAACTCACGAACACAGCGATCATGCAGAAGGGGTTCGCGGATTATCTCAACGTGTTAACTTACCATTTTTTGCTAATCGTGACACTGCAGAAGCTGTCCAAGCTAAACTCACTAGAACAGTCAACTGGCAGGTATTCCAGACAGGGTCAGATTTCAGCTTTAGAGACTTACAAGTGCGCACATTTTCGCTTCCTCACGACGCCTATGATCCAGTTGGTTTCATTTTTAAATGGGGAGAGGATGGTGATTTATTTAGCCCTCCGCGCAGCTTAGCTTGGGTAACGGACCTAGGTTATGTGCCAGTGCATGTACGCGAACACCTTAGAAAAGTGCAAATACTCGTAATAGAAGCTAATTATGATGAAGAGATGCTAGAACAAGATAAACGCCGCCCTTGGTCTACCAAACAGCGCATCCGTGGACGCCACGGGCACCTATCCAACGATGCAGCTTACGACCTCATAAAGGAACTCTCTAAAGAAGATCTGCCTCAAAACGTCTTCTTGGCACACCTCAGTAAAGACTGTAATAATGTCGACTTAGTTCGTAAAAAATTCAGTACTCTCTCGGGCCATATTGAAATAAAAATAGTCAACCCTGAAACTGGATTCAGTCCTTCGATATGTACACTGCCTAAATGAAGATCCCTCTTATGATTAATAAAACAAATAAAACTAAAATTATTTTCACAATAGGACCTGCCTCAGATAGTGAAGAGGTACTAGAAAAGCTAATCTATGCTGGCGTTGATATCTGCCGAATAAATATGGCACACGCGGATCATACTTGGTCACAAGAAATAATTCATCGTGTGCGTAAAGTCTGTGAAAAAGTCGGTAGGCACATAGCAATAATGATGGATATAAAAGGTCCCGAAATCCGAACAGGAGATGTTCCAGAGGTCTTCGAGCTAAAAGAAAAAGATTTAATTGAGCTTACCTTCGGAGAAGGTATCGGCAGTGTATCTTCAGACGGAGTTTACCGTGTAGATGTTAATTACCCAGGATTTTCTAGTGACCTAAAAGCAGGTGATACAGTGCTTGTAGACAGTGGGCTGATTCGCCTGAGCGTTAAGGAAATAACTGGTTCTACTGTACGTTGCTTAGTAATCATTCCCGGCACTATGGGAAATCGCCGTCACATTAATCTACCAGGTGTTCGTGTAAACCTTCCGGCGCTAACAGAGAAAGATCAGGGTGATGTAGATGTAGGCATAAAAGAAGATATCGAATTTTTTGCTCTTTCATTTGTTCGTGAGCCAAAGGACATCGAAGAATTTCATACCTACTTGAATAAACATAAATCGGATGCAAAAATTATTGCAAAAATAGAAGATCAGCAAGCAATCACAAATTTAGATGCTATTATTAAGGCCTCAGATGGTCTAATGGTAGCTCGTGGTGATTTGGGGATAGAGTGTCCTTACGAAGATCTTCCAGTAATTCAAGCAAGAGCAGTAAACAGCTGCATACAAGAGACCAAGCCGGTTATTGTTGCCACACATATGTTAGAATCGATGATAGAATCCCCTATTCCAACAAGAGCAGAAGTAACAGATATCGCCAATGCAATACGTGAACAAGCAGACTGTGTGATGCTCTCTGGGGAAACAACAATCGGAAAATATCCAGTAGAATGCGTTGAAACTATACAACGCATCGCTGCGCGAATCGAAGAACAACAACAGCAAATACTCCGTAAAGATTTGATTCTGCGCATACCACGATCAAAAATGCTGCGCTCGGCGGCGTACTTGGCACATGATTTAGATGGCTCTCTAGTAGTCTTTACAAGACGTGGAATTTTTGCGCAAAAGCTATCTTCTCTAAGGCCAAATGTCCCAATTTACGCTTTTACAGATAACAAAATACTTTTTAAACAGTTATTAATAATGAGAGGAGTAGAACCTTTTTTAATGGAATTTGACCACGACCATGAGAAAACTATTCAACGAGCTTTCGAGTGCCTTAAGCAAGGGAAATGGGTAAGGGACGAAGATCCTATTGTAGTTATTACTAAGATGTACGCGGGTAAAAAACTAATCGATAGCACTCAGATTCGTTGCATATAGAAAATTATTAAGTTAACACCATAATTTAATATAGTAAATAAATCTCAAAATTCGAATTAGTCGGGTGATACCAAAAAGTTTATTTTACTACTCTCTTAGACTAAAATTTAGTATCAGAAAAAGAGCTAATGATGCAAACCCGAATGAAACGGCAATAAACCAATCGCCACGTCGAGTGTAATAACTTTGCTTGCGCGACCATTCTTCATATTGGAATATAGTGAAAGTACCGCCGCCTCGGAAATAAATACTTCCTTCTGAGTCCAATAGAACATCACGTATAGTGCCGTAGCAGTCTATCCATCCACTCCACCCCCCGTTACCCGCACGCATTACAGGACGCCGATTCTCTACTGCGCGCAGCACCGAATGTGCGGCATGCTGCTCCGCTCCCCCTTCCTCCCCGTACCATGCATTATTTGTAGCCACAAAAAATAACTTAGCACCTTTACTCGCGCTCTGCCTTGCTAGTGCTGGAAAGGCATCTTCATAACAAACTAAAGATCCAATACAAATACTGCGCAGGTTTAATTCCAAATCAATGAGTCCAACATTATCTCCGGGCACAAAGCTACCATTTAATGGCACAACTTTTCTTATAAATCCAAAAGGACGGGGAACATACTCACCGAAGGGAACCAACTCTCGCTTTGTATAATTTTTTTCTGATAGCCCAGATTTTGGTTCAACCAAAAAAACTCCATTCCTCCATTCACCTGACTTAATATCTTTGGAAATATTACCCATAAGTATTGGTTTGTTCATCTCATCGACTAGTCGCTCAAGGCGCATCTGCATTTGTTGACTTCCAATAATAGGCCAGGGCGTAGCAGACTCTGGCCAAAGAACTATGTCGCTTTCCAAGCTCGAAACAAAAAGTGTTTGTCGCTCAAGTATTCCTAGATTCTTCAAACTACGATCTACATCCCACTTAAGGTCAGGAAGAATGTAGGGCTGTACTACAGCAGCAGTCAGAAGCACTTCAGTGTTATTGCGAGCTGGTAAAGTAGAAAAGAATACAAAGATACAAAAAAACAGTGCTGATAGTCCCAGATACAGGTCAGGGCTAAGCAAGCCCATAAAAAGCGCACTTTTTCGTCGAACAATACGCTGACGTATTGTTTGTGCTATGCATAGGTTGAAGAAGATCAAAAGGAAAGATACACCATAGGCACCTGTCCAAGCAGCAATCTGCAAGACAACTGGACGCTGCCACTGACTTATCGAGAGCGGTGCCCAAGGGAAACCCCACAGGAACCACGACCGTAGCCATTCAAGAACAACCCAAGTTCCTGCCAGACCAGCGAAACCGATCGCGCGAGTAAGTATATTTCGCTTTTCAATATGACGTAAAATGTAGCTTCCTAAGTACAGCCAACACACAAAAAACAAAGCTAGTAAACCGCTTAGTGCAATGGTGCCGAACCAAGTCACATGCCTGAGCCAAATCAAAATAAAAAACCAACTTATCCATCCCGTTCCCAATGCGACTAGCCATATCATCATGGGTGGAGGCTTCGTGTAGAGCCATAACAAGAGAGGAACGAAAGCGATGTATGCGGCCTCAGGAAAATCAAATGGAGGAATTGAAAATACCCACAATAGTGAGCTAAGGATACAGCTTAAAATACCCCAATATTTATAATTATTAATCATCAGATATCTTAGTAGCTAAATACTAAACCCGCTCGTTCAGGATAATGCTCAATGAACTCTAAGAAGATGTCTTTAGCAACAGGTCCAGCCGTTGATCCTCCGTGATAGCTATCGCTAGAACTCGTACCTTCAACCATCACAGCAATAGCGATCTGAGGATCTTCTACTGGAGCGAAACCAAGAAACCAAGCGAGATTTACCTCTTTACCATGAGCACGAAAGTCTGCGGTGCCGGTCTTACCCGCAATGCGTACTCCTTCAATTTGCACTAATCTCCCTGTGCCCCCATTACCAACTACACGCTCCATACCCTTCCAAAGCTCAGTATGCTGTTCAGTAGTGAGCCCAATTGGCTCGCCACCATGATCGACTCTATTGCCCTCTTTACTAGATAAGGCACGTAAAGTAGGTTTCGTGCGAGTTTCACCTCGAGCAACTGAAGCTATAAAAGTAGCCATTTGCAAGGGTGTGACGAGCAAGAAGCCCTGACCGATTGCAGTGTTAGCTGTATCGCCAGCCATCCATACCTCGCCTGTTCTCTCTTGTTTCCAACTTTTGGAAGGTACAACTAGACGCCTAGTCTCATAGGGTACTTCAATACCAGTCCTCTCATTCAGCCCAAAACGCTGTGCTTCAGCGCTGAGCTTATCGATTCCGATACGTAGTCCTTCAGCATAAAAGAATATATTACAGCTACCTTCGATAGCAGTAGCTAAGTCAACAAAACCATGACCATTGCGTGCATGACAGCTAAAAATACGGTTTCCCAGAGGGAAGACGCCCTGGCAATTATGCTGGGTTTTGGTATTTATTGTACCTGCCCTAAGGCCTGCAATTGCTGATAAGAGTTTGAACGTTGAGCCCGGTGGGTACGACAGTTGCAATGAACGATTCAGCCACGCTCCCTGTTTATTTATCTTATCAAATACTTTACGCGGGATGTACGGACTGAGTTCGTTAAGGTCATAGCTAGGATGACTAGCTATAGCAAGTACCTCACCGGTTTTTACATCTAAAGCGACCGCAGTTCCCGTGCGGTTACCAAGGGCAGTTTCAGCTGCAATCTGCAGGTCAACATCTATACTAGATATGAAGTCTTCCCCCTGTTTAGGCGCTTCTTGATAGAGCAATGCATCTTGAAATCCTAGCGGGTCTACTCTCCATATTTCATGACCAGTCGTACCAGATAGCCGTTGATCAAAATATCGCTCTATTCCAGTCTTTCCCTGCTTTGTTTTAAAGGTAAACGTTTTAAGCCCATCGTCTATGATTTCGCTAGAGTCAGGATTAACCTTCTGAACATATCCCAGCGTGTGCGCAGCTAATACACCATAAGGATAGTAGCGAGCAGTATCAGTATGTATCTTGATTGGAGACTGGACCGGTACTTGCTCAATCAAGCGTGCGTATTGATCTGCAGTCAAATCTTCTACAAGAACAAGAGGCAAAAGCAGTTGCTCATTGAAGTGTCTAATTATTGCTCGTGTTGTGATAGAATCCTCTCGCCCAGTAATAAAATTAATCTTACTGATATAAGCCTCGATAACGTTCTTTCTAGCAACCCACTGAAGTTCATTATAGTTTGGAGTCTTTGGAGTTGCCCTATTGCGCTGACCTTTAGGATGTAAATCGTAAGCTTTTTTTAAGCGTTCACGCTCACTACGGATAATTTTTGAGTACTCTAATCAAAACTCGCGGCGTAGGTCATCCAAGTAGACTACAGCTGAATAGTGAGGTCTATTACCAACGAGTAGGTTACCCTTACGATCGTAAATATCTCCCCTTGGCCCAGGCTTTAAAATCCGGCGTTCGGTCTGGCGCTTCTCGATTACTTCATATTTATGATTTGCGATCAACTGTCTCCACCCTAGACCTAAAAACAAAGTAATAGAGACCACAATTACGATCCACATGAAAAACATTATGCGCGGATTTTCACCGCGATGGACATCATATTGATTCATTAAGCAGTATTTAAACCTTCAACCTTATGGATAATCTTCCGGATCGGTATCCAAATGAAAGAACGTAAAAAGCATACGTTGAAAATTAAAAAACCAAGGAGCCACAATCAACAGCATAAAATGCGAGATAGCTGCAATTACAAGAAGATGTATTAAGAATCGAACATTGAATAAATGCGACGCAGTTAAGTATATAGAAACGGTTATAATAAAAAAAAAGTTTACGCCGTGCGACAATAAGATCGGGTGATAATTTTGCTCAGCTCGGAAGCGGATTCTCAACTGGAAAATACATGCTCCTGTGATGAGAAATAGTATTGTAAAAAAACCGTAAGGTGAGGGCAATGCAGCATCACACCATAGGCCTGTGCATAGTGTACAAATTAAATAGTGCCGATGGCGTAGATATAGAGCAGGAAAAACTATCATAGGACCCAGTAGAAGCAGATAAATTGACCAAATTGACAGTGCAGAATTAACTATAAGTGTTACATATAGCAACGTCACATTAGATCCAAATAATAATATAGCTCGTAAATCAAAAATCATCAGTAGGTAAGTTTATCGGGTCTAAAGGTATCAAAATTGCTACTTCATAGAGACTAAGCAGTCGAGTATCGAGCTCTACGGAGCCGGTCTGAAAGATCCCCGTACTACCGGGTTCTAGCCAAGAGACTTGACCTATCATTAGACCATGAGGGAATGTCCCTCCCAGATGAGTAGAAACTAATTTTAGTGGTTCTAATGAACTAGCAACGGCGTCTTTTGGTGCATCACGCACCGAGCCAACAGGATCTCCAAAGCCAGTTTGTGCAACGCCTTGATAAATTACTGGACGACCATC
>CAJWWL010000059.1 GCA_913048125.1 uncultured Opitutia bacterium
TGGGCAGTTCCCGAGGTGACAGATGTTAGTCAGGAGACAGAAGCCGTTCGTGAATCATATGGAATTAACGGCAAGGAAACTGCGGATTTTGGAAAGAACTGTCTGCTTGCCCGCCGACTTATGCAAAAGGGAGTAAGATTTGTGCAGATTATTTCAGGTGGCTCTTTTGGTTCCCCAAGAATTAATTGGGATGGTCATGAGGATATGGTCCGTAATCATAACCGAGAGGCTCGCCGTATCGATCAGCCTGTTGCTGCGTTAATCAAGGATCTTCGACTGCGTGGCATGCTTGACGATACCCTAGTGCTTTTTACTTCAGAGTTTGGACGCACTCCATTCACTCAGTCTGCTGCCAATCAACTCGGCAAAGGGCGCGATCATAACATGTATGGTTTCTCTCTTTGGATGGCTGGCGCAGGTCTTAAGCCAGGTATCGCCTACGGATCCACAGACGAAATTGGCTGGAAGGCAGCCGAAAACCCTGTGCACTGGTATGACTTTCATGCTACCGTTCTCCACCTTCTTGGTATGGATCACGAACGACTCAGTTTCTACCACAATGGTATCGAGCGTCGTCTTACCAATGTGCATGGTCATGTCGTGAATGACCTTTTGGCTTAGTTTCCAATCCCATCGTTGGTTTTATAACCATAATTAGAACTTCACGACTAGGATCTATCTGGTTTTACACAGATATCTAATTACAGATCGCAGTGTAGGGTTGATGGATACTTGGCTGTCGCAAAAAAACGGCATAAATACGCAAATCGATTGAAATAATTTGTCGTATTGAGAATGCCCAACTCTATTAACTGTCCAACCAATCGATTTACCAATCTCAATTTAATTCTAGATTGCCAAAGGAGACCTTTTGATGAGCAACGACAATGATGATGTGAAAGCAGTGGAACGACTCGGCGAAACTCGAGACGCAATTGTAGCGGAATTACGCAAGACGATTGTCGGAATGGATGAAGTTGTAGATGAGATCATGATCTCAATTTTCGCTCGAGGGCATTGCCTTCTTGTTGGTGTACCTGGGTTGGCCAAGACGTTGTTAGTGAGTTCTTTGGCAGAAGCCTTGTCGCTTTCTTTCAAACGCATTCAATTCACTCCGGACCTCATGCCTTCTGATATTACTGGCAGCGAGTTGTTACAAGAGGATCCAGAAACTCATGAGCGACGGTTCAAGTTCCAGAAAGGCCCCGTTTTTACAAACCTTTTGCTGGCTGATGAGATTAATCGTACGCCTCCTAAAACCCAAGCTGCGCTGTTGGAGGCGATGCAAGAGAAAACTGTATCCTCTGGAGGGGTCGATTACAAACTGGACGAACCTTTCTTTGTCTTAGCCACTCAAAACCCAATTGAACAGGAGGGGACTTACCCTCTGCCAGAAGCTCAATTGGACCGTTTTCTTTTTAATATTATCGTAAAGTATCCTTCCAAAAGCGAAGAGCTCGATATTATGCGGAGTGTCACTACCGATGAAGTGCCTCATTTGAACAAGGTTGTTGATGCTGCTACGATTATCGATTTTCAACGCCTTGTACGTAGAATTCCTGTTGCGGAAGATGTCTTTGAATACGCTGCGAACTTAGTTCGAGCAACCCGAGCAGACGAAGAGGAGGCGCCTGATTTTGTAAAGAAGTTGATGGCTTGGGGGGCAGGTCCTCGTGCGGCAATCAATCTAATACTCGCGGGCAAGGCGCGTGCGGCACTGCGTGGACGTTGCTACGTTTCCATTGAAGATATACAGTCCGTGGCTTTACCCGTATTGCGCCATCGGATCATACCGAACTTCTCTGCCCGGTCCGAAGGAATGACTTCGAGTGATCTTGTTGAACGCCTGCTTAAGGAAATTCCCCAAGAGCCTAGAGGATAATCAAGTATTTTCCCTTATTGTTCTGTACTGGTTCGCGCTAAGGATACATGTCCCAGCATCTACCTGAACTTAATTATCTCGATCCAGAGACCCTTCAGAAGATCGGTGATCTTGAACTGATTGCCCGCGAGGCGGTTGAAGGATTGCGATCAGGTGCTCACCGAAGTCAGTTACGGGGGTTTAGCACTGAGTTTGCTCATCACCGCCAGTACGCGCCAGGAGATGCAATACGGGATCTCGACTGGCGTGTTTATGGACGTACCGAACGCTACTACACTAAGCTTTACGAAGCTGAGACTAATTTTGATGCCTACCTGATGATCGATGCCAGTTCGTCTATGACTTACAGTTCAGCCAAGGTAAGCAAGCTTGAGTATGCGAAGTTTCTCGCTGCAGCGATGAGTTATCTCATCCTAAATCAGCGTGATTCTGTAGGTTTGAGCATATTTAACTCAGAAATGCGCGCTCATCTGCCCCCTCGTTCTGCGCTGAGTGTAATTCTTCAGATCGAAAAGAACCTTCGAGAAATCAAGCCAGTCCCGAAAACAGAGATCTCTAAGCAACTTCACGATATTGCCCTTCAAATCAAGCGGCGTTCTTTCATTATTCTAATTTCTGATCTGTTTGCTGATTCAGACGATGTTCTGCGCGGATTACAACGCCTTCGGTTTGACGGGCACAATGTGATTGTTTTTCACACTCTCGATCCCTTTGAATTGGAGTTTCCATTCAAAGGCACTTGGCAGTTCGATGGATTGGAGGGGGAAGATGATCTTATCACTCAGCCTGAAAGGATTCGAGAGGATTATCTTAGCAACCTGAATGGCTTTCTTGAAGATATTCAGTCAGGGTGTATTGGATGTGGGGTAGACTACGCCCTAGTAGATACCTCCCGTCCATTGGATGGTTTGCTCAGTGAGTTCTTGGAGAATCGATCTTTAAATGGTATTGCCACTAACTCCGGCGCTCGTCCATGAGTTTTCTCAATCCATTACTGCTTCTGGGCGCACTGGGAATTGCTCTCCCCATCGTTGCTCACTTGCTGAATCGTTTCGAAGTGCGACAGACCGACTGGGCTGCCATGCAGTTCCTGAATCGAAATGTGAGAGTACGCTCTCGCAATATAAAACTCCGGGATCTACTCTTACTTCTTCTTCGTTGCCTTGCATTGCTTTTGCTTGTGATGGCATTGGCTAGACCCTCCTTGAAGGATCGTTCACTCTCGTGGTTGCCTGGCGAGTCCCGGGTTGGAGCGGTGATTGCCTTGGATGTTTCCTTTAGCATGGAACACGGTGGCGAGAATGAGACCCGGTTTGAGCGCGCACTGGAACAAGTTAGGCTCATCGGGGAACGGATGCAAAAAGGGGACCCCTGCACACTTGTTCTGCTAAACGATGGTCATCAAGTAGTTCTGCGCAACATCGCTTTTGATTTGGAACGCTTTCAACAGGCGTTAGATAATTTGAAGCCTAGTTCCGGGTCTTTGGATATTGGCTCTATTCCCAAGACTTTGAGTCAATTGGTTGAAGACATGGAGGCTTCCCACAAGGAGGTCTATCTGATTACTGACGGTCAATCTACTGATTGGAACCAGCCATCCAGACAGTTGCGAGATGGTCTTGCTGAGTTGGGTTCTGTCGCGGAGGTGTTCCTTGTTTCCGTGGCTGGTTCATCTGCAAATCTAGCTGTTACTAGTCTTGAACTTGTTTCAGGTGTTTTGAGAAAGGGTACTACAGCACGTTACCGAGCTACGGTTTGCAATTATGGAGAGGAACCTGTCTCAAATGTCATTGTGCAGGGGCGCGTCGACGGTGTGCAGTTCGATACTAAACAAATACCTCTGATTGCGGCTGGAACCTCGGAGAGCGTGTCACTATTTGTTCCATTCCTAAACGCCGGAACGGTGGGGATTACAGCCGAAGTCTCTGGCGACTCATTAGCTACTGATAATATCAGGCGAACTGTTGCCGCTGTGCGCGATCGTGTGTCCGTTCTTTGCGTGGACGGATCATCTGGAGATGCTGGTCGCTTAGTTGTCTCGGCACTGCTTGCTCGCGCAGACGGCGCACAGGGTGAGAATTATTCTGTGCGCTCTGTGCCATGGCTATCTTTTCCCGCCGAAAAGTTAGAAGATGTGGACGTTATTGTTTTTACTGACGTTCCAAAGATTACCGCTGAGCAGGCGGATCAACTTTCGGCCTTTGTTCGTGAAGGGAATGGGTTTGTTTGGTTTGCTGGGGAAAATACAAAAGCGAGTGCATGGAATGAACAATCTGCTTCAGGAGAGAGTGCTCTTCTTCCTGCTCGTCTAGGTACATTGATTGATACTAGCAATGCTCTTGGAGCAGGCAAACCACTCGATCCCGAAATGCCAGACCATAACATCTGTCTGCCCCTTTTGTCTTTACCAGAAGACCTGTTGAATGAAACACGTTTTCTCCGCCAGTTTGAAGTCGAGCCCAGGACTTCCAGTTTTCCCCTTTTGAAACTTGCTGGCAGCGGAACTCCAGTCTTGCTTGAGCAATCCTTGGGGCGAGGTCATGTCTTCATGTTTACAACCACTGCTGAGACAGCTTGGAATAACATGGCACTGACACCGGTTTTTCCCATGGTCATGCAACAAATCGTGACCTACTTGGTAGGCCGAGAATTTGAACGTCCAAGAATCGTTGGTGATTCACTCACTTTGCGTTATCAGGAACAGCCTGACGCCAATGATGCTATCTTTGATGCACCTTCTGGAGAGAGCTTTACTGTTCCTGTTACTCGGCACGATGGTCAATACGCTGCGCTTTTAGAAGGTGCTCGAGAGGCCGGTTACTATCTCGCTAAGGTTAGTGTTCAAGCACCTGGTCAGACCATTGCGGTCAATGTGGATACTAGAGAGTCTGAGGTTGCCTGTCTGTCTAAGGCGAGACTCAGTGAAAGTCTCGAAGGACTGGGGCTAAATATTAGCACCAGCGAAGACGAACTTTCTGCAGCGATTGATTCCACTCGTACTGGTCGCTCAGCTTGGCGTTTCTTCATGCTGGCGGCTTTGGCTTTTCTTCTACTCGAATGCCTCTTCGCAGATCGACTACTCTCTCGAGGTAAGACCAATTTGGAAAGAACTTCTATCTCTGAGCCTCAGAATGTCTAATTTCCAATTCATCGCCTTTATTTTTGAGGACATCTTCTGGGCTCGTCCACTCAATGCTCCTTTAATGGCAGTGGTCTTCGCTGCAGTCTTTTTTCTGAGTCTCTTTTTGTACCGCAAGGCGTGGGGCTTATCATTTAGAGCTAGAATTCTACTTTGCCTCCTGCGATTCCTTTCGCTCGCACTCGTTCTAGCAATTATCTTTGAGCCAACAGGTGTAATTCAGGAGTCTCACAGCCAAGCGCGGACTTTGCCAGTTCTGGTCGATGTGTCAGAAAGTATGTCAATAAAGGACCCACGCAAGAAGGAGGAAGACATTTTTAATGCTGCGGTTGCCCTTGGTATGCTGGACGAGGACGATCGAACTACAGCTAGTCTTAATGCTGACCAACGTCAGTCTGTTCTTGGTTCGTCAAGATTGGATCTCGCTAGAGGTATTCTTACTACATCAGTAAATCCTGTATTGGAAGAACTTGGATCAACCCTAGATATAAGTTTCCATCAATTTGGAAGCACAAAGAAGGTGATTGATGAGGCTAGTGCGATTAGCAAAGAAGCTTTGGGAAACCTCAAAGCTACTGATAAAGATACAGCGATTGCGAATTCCCTGGAATCCGTTGCCAAGTCAGCTACAGCGACCCCAGCGGGTATTCTTTTGCTTACGGACGGAATTGATAACTCTTCTTCACAGCGTGCGGAATCTATTCTACAGGACCTCGGTGCTCGGGGTATACCAGTATATCCCATTCCTGTTGGACTCGAAGAACCCGATGACGTCTCCATCCGCAACATTGTTATGCAGGAGGTTGCTTTTTCCGGTGATCGTGTGCCTGTAAGAGTGCAACTGTTTTCTAAGGGATACGAAAAACGCACCGCCAAACTTACTGTTAGGCTTAATAACCGACAAGTCTCGCAACGAAGACTGCGTCTGGATGGAGGACTTCAGTTTGAGAACATCGACTTCAATGTAGATCTCTACCAAAAAGGTGCAGCTCGGGTTGAAATTGGCATAGAGGCATTCGACGACGAGGTTTCCGTTGCCAATAATCGTGTTGAGCGAACTATTCAAGTCGTCAACGAGAAGGTTAATGTACTTTACATCGAGGGCAATAATCGCTGGGAGTTTCGCTACCTCACAGCAATCCTCAAGCGTGACCCTAGGCTAAACACCACCTTTATTTCCTCTTCGGCTGGGCCTGAGTTTGCTCGTAATTCTCCCGAGTACATTGAACGTTTCCCATCTAGGCGGGATGATGCGTTTCAATATGATCTTGTCATACTTGGGGATGTAGATGCCGAGTTTTTTACAGAGCAGGAACTTGAGCTTTTAGAGGAACTGATTCGTGACCGTGGTGGCTCACTTCTTGTGCTATGTGGACCTATGCACACGCCTGCCTCGTTTGTCGGCACCCCAGTCGAAAGTCTTTTGCCTGTGCGTTTTGATCCAGATGAGACTTGGGAAGAGGTCTCAGAATCCCTTTATCCAGTTCTCACTGCTGAGGGGCGCAGTAGCATGGTAATGCTTCTTGAAAATCAAACCGAACAGAACGATAGAATCTGGAGTCGGGTTGCCCCTCTTGATCATCTTCCTCCCTTAATCGGAGCTAAACCTGGAGCTACTGTTCTTGCAACCTTGTCAGATGCCTCCAGTGGTTCACAGCGCTATCCTATGGTGGCATGGCATCGTTACGGAACAGGCAAGTGTCTCTCTATTGCAACAGATCGACTTTGGCGATTGCGATTCAAAACTGGTGATAAGTACCACTGGCGCTTGTGGTCTCAATGTATACAGTTTCTGACTCTATCCCGTTTAATGGGTGAGCACAAACGCATCCGTCTTGAAACAGACAGATCTATTTACAAATTGGGGGATCAGGTGCGACTTTACGCTCATGTACTGGACGAAGACTTTGAGCCAGTGATTCAGCCGTCTTTTCAAGTTGAGGTCGGTGGCGAAACAGAGAGTGGCATCGTTCAGAAGGTAAGTTTGCAACCAGACAGTACCTCTCCAGGATTGTATGAAGGCTATTTTACACCTCCATTAGCTGGGGACTATCGACTTCAAGTTAATGAGGATGATCAGGAAGTTTCAAATACCACTGACTTTCAGGTGGCAACTGTGAACAAAGAGCTTGCTGATACGAACATGCGTCTTGCCGAGCTTGAGCGCATTGCTGAACTCACAGGTGGAAAGTGCCTAAGTTCTCAGGATCTCCCAAGATTAGGCAGTTTGCTCAACGCAAATCCAATCATAACAACGGTTCGCTCAGAACGTCCGCTTTGGGACAATGGTTGGGTTGCTGGAATACTGATTGCTTTGCTTGGCTTGGAATGGATTTTACGTAGACGTTACGACTTAACCTGATGAGCAAAGAACCGGATAATGCCTTGAATCAATGCCTGCGCTCAGTTTGGCAACGTTCTCAACAGAAGCATATCGCTGGTGGACTTTTAGCCTTTGCCAGATGGTTTGTTCCCTTGTTCCTTTTGGTCGTAGTAATCGATCGGTTCATTGACCTACCTGATTGGTTACGAGGAGGATCTTCGATTCTTCTCATAGTTGCTGTTCTTCGCAAATCTTGGAGTCTAGGTTGGAGGCAACTTCGTCGCTTCAACTCCAACCATGTCTGTAGGCAGATCGAGCGCTCGTACAAGGGAGTTGATGGTTTATTTGTCACAGCTACGCAATTTCGTCAAAAGGGACCAGAGGCTGGAACATCAAAAGCACTCTGGGAGCACACCCAGCAACAGGCGGAAGAGGCAGCTGCAACAGTTTTGCCGAAACAAGTTGTCAGTTTTCAGGATCATAAAAAACCCCTACAGATTGCTTTGTGCGCACTCTTGGTCATATCTGGCGCATCTTTAGTAAATGGACCGTTCATGGCTGCTGGATTCGGTCGGTTGTTCACGCCATGGCGGGATATTGTTTACCCCACAAACACCCAGATTGAACTTCCAGCCAATGATTTCGTGGTTAAGGAGGGTGCTGCAGCTAATTTGGAATTTCGTTTGTCCGGCGTCATACCGAATACTGCCAAGCTGGCGATCCAGACTGGAGAAGGGCGTCCACTGCAGCTAAATCTTGATGTTATCGATCAAAAGTGTGTCTACGAGATAGCTGCAGCTTCTCGTGATTTTGCTTATCGCATCAAAGCAGGGGACGCTCGAAGCAAATGGAGTCAGGTAAGAGTGATCACTGCTCCTCGTGTAGAAAAAGTGCGTGTAGATCTCGAGTTTCCTGAATACACCGATAAGCCTCAAGAGATCGTTGAAGCTCTAACCTTGACCGTTCCTGAAGGAACAAAGATTCGGCAAGTTATAACCCTCGACACTCCAATTCGGCAAGCAACCCTTCATCGTGATGGCCTGGAAGACCTACCGCTCGAGATTGGAGAAGATCATCGCACCCTTAGAATTACTGAGTCTGCTGATGCGTCACGAGGCTACAGTTTCTCATGGGTTGAGCGGAATCATGATTTTGACTTCACTAGTCCTCGATACTTTCTTCAAGTCGCATCCGACCAACCACCGCGCATCGAATTGACATCCCCTGAATCGAACCTCGATGCTATGTTGGGGCGTCCCCTTGAATTAGCGGTTCGCGCAAGTGACGATCATGGTATTGGCTCAACAACCATAACCTACCGTATAAATCGCCGTCCTCCCAAAACGATTGCCCTTGAGCAATCATTGCAAAACGGTGGTGGTGAACAGTCATTAGATTGGGACTATCGCAAAGAACTACCTGACCTGAAAGTCGGTGATACTGTATCTTTTGTTGCCGAGGTGGCTGATAAGTATCCTGGGGAAATTGGACCGCAAACGGCTCGTTCCGAGGCTCGTCGTATCACATTCCTTTCCCGAGAAGAGTATCTTGCTGCAATTACAAAGCAAATGGAGCGCCTCCTAACCCGTGTGCGAACTCTGTATAGACAAGAACGCTCTGCCCATAAGCTGGTACTTGCTCTCAATCCCAGTGAGGACAGTTATATTCCCACCTGCCAACTAGAGGCGATTCGGCAGGAGATGCTCCGCGAGCAACTGGTTGCCACCGCAGATGCCGTACAGGCTCTTCTCGACGACCTTGCCGCCAATCAGGTTAGTGATGCTGTTGAGAGCGATGTTCTCTCTTCTCTGCAGCATTCTCTTCGCAGTATTGCGGAAGATCATGTTGCTCGTTCCGCCAATCTTTTGCGTGAACAAGTCGGAGCCGAATCCTACAATCCGGTACCAGCAAGTTCCGCCGTCAATCAGGCTGCACGTGAACTCGCTGAGCTTGTTATGCAGCGAGGTATTGATGCTTCTAGAGAAGTTTTTGCTCGAGAGACCCAAATGCTTGCCAGAGAATTAGCACGTCTTCGTCTGCTTCTGATCAAGAGTAGTGCTAAAGATGCTGAGCTTGTCGCGGAGGGACTTCTGAATGTTGCCACATGGACTCAAGATTTACTTGTCCAACTGGAAACGCACATGAGTTACGACAAGAAGGCATTGTTGGTACTGGGGCTTAAACGTCGTATCCATGGTCTGCAGACTGGCGGGCTGAGTGACTCCATTCGAGGTGTCGCTAAGTTATCTCGGGAAGGTGAATTGTCCGAAGCTGCTAGCTCTCTGTACCCCCTGATACTCCCACTTCTAGAAAGTGAATTTACCATGCGCGTGGGCTCTCAATTTGCTCAGATGAAAGCACTTCGTGAACAAGTTAGTAGCGTCATTGTTGGGCAAAAATCACTGATTAAAGAGGCTGTTGAGGAAGAGGATCTAGAACTGCTCGTCCGAGTTCAGGCCAAGTTGCGTGATCAGCTTGTGCTTTCCCAACTGCAATATATTCCTGCTCCGCGTGCGACAATCTTCGACCTTGAGTTGATGCCTGTACCTCCAGCCGATGAACTTCGTCTAGACGCCGAAGCATCCATGACCATGGCACTTAAGAGTCTCCAATCTGATTTGAAGGGAGATGCCGTCAAGTATCAGAGGCAAGCCTTGTCTGCACTTGAGAATTTCAGCTCTATTCTTGAAGATTACTCAGTTGAGCTTGCACAAATGTCGCTTGGAGTATCTGCCAGTGTTTCGGATGCATCAGATCGTCTGGGCGTTTGTGAACTACTCGAAGCGAATCAAGTTTCACTCATCGAGCAAACTGAGGAGGCTGCTCTTGATGAAAAGAATCCTCCTAGCTTGTTGGATGATCAGCATAGTTTGCTCAAGGAAGTTCAGGGTTTTCGTAAAGAGATTATTGGCGTTGAGGGCAAAACTCCCAAAGGGCTTCTAGCATTAGTCAGTCGACTTGATGTTGTGGCTCAGGCCATGGAGGATAGCGTAAATACAATCAAGTCCGGGAGTCCAGAAGAGGCCCTTGATCCTCAGGAAATGGCAGCAGATGCCTTGGCAGATGCGAGGATTATTACAGAGCAACAGTTGGCTCAATACAACTTGTTGAATAATCTAATCAGCTTTGAGCAATCTGTTCACAAAGCCACTATGGGTATGGCAGATGTGGTTGGAGGGCAGAATGATTTGATTGCTGTTACCAAAATGGCTGACGAGAAAGAGCTACAGGCATTATTAAAGCCCCAAAGTAATTTGCTCACTTGTCTTAGTGATATAGCACCTTCTCTGGACTTAGTTGCATCTCGCCTGGATGTTGGAACACCCTTAGTTTTTGCTGCATCCGATGTTGAGGACGCTATCTTTGCCATGGAGGATGGGGATTCAGAAGACGCTGCTGAAATTCAGGAGATTGCAGTTGATTCATTAACCAAGGTGCAAGGACTGGTTGGTGAAATTGCAGTACAGACCGCTTACATTTCAGAGATTGTTGATTTCCTGCACACAGCTCAATCTGATGCATCCTACATGGCATTTCAGCAACGCGAGTTGCGAGAGAAAAAAAATGAGGACCTGCTGGCAAAGCAAAATGCTTTGGCTTCCGAAGCTGAAGCTTACGGTAAGATTCTAACTGAGGTTGCTGGTAAAGTTGACTTCGAGAAGCTTGATGCAAAGGCCAAGTTGAAGTTCGAAAACTTAGATTTCAGTATGAACTTTCAGACTCCCAGTTCGGCAATGAAGGAGATCATCTCTCTACTAATGGCTGGTCAGGATGCTTCTGATGCTATGCTCACTGCAGAGAACGCCCTTCGCAATAATTCTCAACAGATGACGGTGATTATTGAGATGCTGAGCGGTTTGCCTAATCAAGTCCTGAACAACGCCTCTTCTCCTGAGTTATTCCGTCTCATCGATATTCTCGATGTTGCAGCCAAACAGCGTCAGTTACTCCGCGAGACTTCGAGTGATATCGACCAGGATTTAGCTGTACTAAGTGCACGTCAGGCTAAAATTACGGAAAAGCTTGGGCAGTTCAACTCTGGCGAAAAATCAGATCCTTCATTAACTCCTATTCACGCAGAAATGCAACCGATTGCTGGCTTGATAACTGCTAACAATAGGACCGATGCGACTCTTGCCCAGAAAAGTGCGGATCTGGACTTGAGGCATTACATTATTCAATGGGCACTTATTCTCAACACATTCATACCACCTGGTTCTTCAAGTGACTCGGATGTGGTTACCGAAGGTGAAACTACCGATCTCTACGAGACCGACACCGCAGGATTTGTTGCCGACTTTGTTGCTGGAGAAGGGCCTAAGGATAAAAAGTCCGAATGGGAAATTTTAGGTGAGCGAAACCGTGCTGCTCTGAATCAGAACTTTGCCCGCGAGCTTCCATTGGAATACCGTGCAACTCTAAAGGATTATTACGAGCGAGTGGCAAAATAGACTCTAGTTTCTAAAACTGATGAAAACGTCTTACAACAAACTTATTGCCGGCACAATTTTCGTTTCTCTTCTTGTTAAAACAGGTGTTCCCGATGTCTTTGCAGAGGATGATGCCGTCCCAGGGTCCTTGCCTTCGGTTGCTGAGGTTAGTGGTGCAGAAGCTACGGATGGTGAAGCTCCTGAATTAACTGAAGCAGCTGATCTCGCGATGGAGCGTGGGTTGGAGTTCTTGATCAAGACTCAGAAGCCTGACGGATCTTGGGCTCAGGATGACGGTAAATTTGCAACTGCTGGTACTTCTCTAGGATTGATGGCCTTCATGGTAAAGGGGCACTTTCCCGGATTTGGTCGTCACGCTGAGGTCCTCAATCGAGCCAAGGAGTATCTTTTAAAGAAAGCGGAGGAATCCTCCACCGGATATCTAGGTGGTATGTATGAGCATGGTCTTTACACTCTTTGTCTATCTGAACTCTGGGGCATGACGGCTGAACGGGAAGACAACAAGCGAATCCAAGTTCAACTTGAGCGAGCCGTTCAAGTCATTCTTCGTGCCCAGAGTCCACTTGGTGGGTGGCGCTACCACGCGAGGCCCGATTGCGGACAGGATACCTCAGTTACGGCGATGGTCTTCGTTGCACTCGCATCCGCCCGTCAAGCTGGTATCCTCGTACCAACTGAGACCATTGATCGTGTGGTTGGTTATCTGCGCGATCAAGTGTGGGATGAGAAAACAGGTGGTTTTGGCTATCAGGGTAGGGGGCATACCTTAGCTTGTACGGCAGGCGGTGCCTATGCCGCCCAGCTTTGTGGAAAGCGTGATGAAGAATGGGTTCAGGCTGCCATCAAGTATCTCCAGAACAGCCCCAAGGTCTTTAATCGAAAGGAGATCGGCTACTACTACTACGTTCATTACTATGCTATCAGCGCTATGGTCCTGGCTGGTGATGAGCACTATGCTAAGTGGTATCCGCAGATTCGGGACGCTCTGATCACTCTTCAGCAGGGCAATGGTTCTTGGCAAAATCCTGAGAAACCTTATCCGCACAGCACACCTATGGCTATTATTATACTCGGTGCACCACATCGCTACATCCCTATCTATCAGGAGTAATAACTTAGCTTGGAAATGACTTGTCCGTGCTTGCAAACTCAGAAGCCCATTAGACTCCTACCTATTGTGTGGTTGCTACTTTTATCTACGGCAATCACCTCGGCTTCAACGGAAACAGGTAAACACCTCTTTATTCTTTCGGGTCAGTCAAACATGACCGGTGGGCTCAAGGCGGGGTTTGCTAAAGAGGTCGAAGACACTTATGGCAAAGAAAACACAGTCGTTGTCCATCACAGTAAATCCGGTCGTGGCATTCGCTTTTGGGACAAAGACTACAGGTTTCCCGATCAATACCGGTTCCCGGGCAAGGGAATCCCTTCGGAACGATCCAAGCAACAGCATGGTCAGGAATACGGGCCCTTGATCGGTAAAGTTCGCGAAGCCATCGAAGGGAATTCGTTCGATACCGTCACTTTCGTCTGGATGCAAGGTGAGTCCGATGGGGGTCGTGGTTTGGGACCGGTCTACGAAGAGAGCTTCCTTCGTTTATTGAGACGGATCAAAGAAGACTTGGAACGAAAGGACGTTGGCTTTGTGATCGGCCGCATCAACAATTCCCGGATGAGCGACCCGAATTGGAAATACGTGCGCGAAGTCCAG
Organism: uncultured Opitutia bacterium; assembly: GCA_913048125.1. Taxonomy (GTDB): domain Bacteria; phylum Verrucomicrobiota; class Verrucomicrobiia; order Opitutales; family JABJCN01; genus JABJCN01. The sequence goes on from CAJWWL010000059.1 coordinate 13,507, forward strand.
GTTAAGTTGGCGAAGGACGCAGAGCATGGAGCGTGGATCGATACGGACGACCTGAGTGATTCCGAACACGGCGTACACTTTCCTCGAGAAAATTATTCAAAGCTCGGCCAACGCTTTGCTAAAAAGGCGATCGATTTGATCGGAAAGAGAAACTAGCTTTAGAAAATGAACAGGAGAGCAATCAGCATGAAAACAACCCACTACTTAAACAGTCTTTTGATCGGAGTCCTTGCAGTTTTGCCTGTGCTTTCCTCAGCCCGAAACAAAGGACCTGAACCGGTGTTGACCGAACGTGGCAAGGTACTGGAGAAAACCTATTCCGACCAACTTGATGCGATAAACAAAGAGATTTCGGCCGCCTTGCCTGTGATCGACGGTCCGAACAAAGATGCCTTCGAGGCGGCCCGGGCAGAACTGGCCGCCCTCAAGGCTCCACGCGAGGATGATGCCGAATCCGTACACAAGGCATACCACTTGGCCAAACCGCTTGCCGAAGCCAAAGCGCTTGAGAGCGCCAGACCACTGATCGCCGACACCTCGAAACTCCTAGGTTCCGACGCTCTGGACGGCAAGCTTATGAAAGCGGCGATTCTTCGTCACGGGACCCCGGCGGGTTTGGCTGAGTTCGCCCAACAAAGTGACGAACACAAAGCTCTGCTCGACAAGCTTTTTGCCGACGAGCCCCTGATGAAACAGGTTTTGATCTCAGGCGGCGCCAATGGCGGAGAGTACGGCGAGGCGATGCAAGTCTACGCGGCCATTCTCGAGGCAAGCGAAAGGGCCCGCAAGCCGGGCATCCTCCAACGGCTCGCCTTGGGCACCGCCCTCCAGCAACCTTGGCTAGACGAGAACGACAAAGGCAGTGTGAACGGAATCGTCTTTACCGACAACCAAAACCCCGACGGCCAAGTCGCCCGCTTCCTTCACTACGAGAAAGCCTACCTGGCCGGAGAGCTCGATCCTCAGTTCAAGGATTTCAACGCCTGGGAGTGCAGGTTCATCACGAATGATCCCTACACCAACGAGGAACTCTCCTGGGGCCGTTCGATGCTTCGTCAATTCCGTCCCGATCACATCACCAACCCGGACCAAAAATGGCGCTACACCCGCGTTGTCAAAAGCGACCTGCCCTACTGCAGCACGCGCCATGACCCTTCGTTGGGTCTCCCTCAGCAACAAGCCCTGGCTCTGGGAGGAATTTGCGGAAGGCGGGCCTTCTTCGGACGCTTCATCGCACGGGCTTTCGGGATTCCCTCCAGGCGTTCCACCCAAACCGGACACGCGGCCATGAACCGTTGGACACCGGACGGTTGGG
>CAJWWL010000060.1 GCA_913048125.1 uncultured Opitutia bacterium
CAAAATCAGTCTCGGAATCGCCGAAGCTGGAGTTGAAATCCTTTTCCGTGAAAACCGTGAAGCCACCCTTTGGTAATACGGTTCCATCTGGAATACGGAATTTCTTCAGAGACTCTTCAGAATCGCTAAGGTACCAACCACCTAGGTTCACTTCTTGGTCAGTCGGGTTGTACAATTCGATAGCATCAGAAATACCAGTATCCACGTTCTCGTAACTCGCCTTGAAGAGGTCAAATTTGGTCTTATTAGCGTATAGGGAAGTGCGTAAACCATTGTCATGGGCAATGTCGAACACACTGGCCATGTGCTCACCGCCAATGTTCTGATGAAGGGTACCAGCGGTGTAGGTATTGACGGTCTGACGATGCCCCTGTCCGACACCATCAACATCGGCAGCACCTCGACCAGTGAGCATTGATGTATGGTTGGGCAGCGTCAGAGTGATCGTGACGTTGGTACGTGCATTGTCCGTCCAAGCGCCTTCCTTGCGAAAGCGGTATATGTTAGGGAGTTTTTCCTCGCCAAGATCTTGGATTTCCTTGGGCCTTAACCCATCAACGCTAATTGCAATAACGTACTGAACGTCTTCAGGTTGCCCGACGGCGAGATCTTGCTTATAGTTGATCCAGGATCCGGGAACGGGCGGAAGCTTCAACAACTGAAGCGCAAGATTCGCAACGGAACCATTGCGGATCGGCATGGATGAAGTTTCTGCTGAGAAAGCCGGGTTAGATGTTGCTTCAGGAGCAGTACGGGTATTGGGATTTAGTGCATACAAGTCACCGCTGGAAACTCCATGCCCCCAAACATAAAAAGGTATGGTGTAGTTGTCTTTGTGGGTCGGCATTGTATGCCCATGCGTCCAACCGCCACCGCCCCCGTGGTCGGACGTCAGAATCAATACTGTTTTACCAACCAACTCCGCCTCATTCTCAATAAGATCGAAAATACGACCCAGCTCAACATCTACAGCTTCGATGGCAGTCTTTTGGGCATCACTCCCCCACCCAGCAGCATGCCCAGCAGAATCCGGCCCTGCGAAATGAAATAGCGAAAAGTTGAAAGCTGAGGCTCGCATTGCCTCGATGAAATTGGTCACATAAGCAAAGGGAGACTGACTAGGATTGTGGAGGTAACTACCATCCAGCAAATAGGTATCAATCTTAGGCCCACCAGAAATACCACTATTGGCAAGAATTTCGTTGATTATGACATGGCGGTTTGTGCCCAAACCTGGGCGACCAGGGTTACCAGTAAATTCCTTGCTAGCCCTCCAATTCTCTGGAGTGCCTCCCCAGACAACTGGATCTTTTCGCTCTAAGCTATGGCCTTTACCATCTGGACGACTTGGCCACTGGCCTCCATCGGAATAAGAGACAATATCTTCGATCACAAGAGGATAGAATGAATCTCCACTCTCTTCATCCACAATCTGTTCAGCTGTAGTATCTCGGCGCTTCAAAAACAAGGTCTCACCACTATTGCTGAGCCCTCCCTTCCAAGGCCCGATGATAGAAACTGCATCGGCTTGTAATCCGTAGTGCTGGCGGAAGGCTTGGAGGATCGCTACGTCTGTGACATCAAAACCCACTACAAGCAGGTGACCGCTACTAGCCAACTCCATCCCCTCGGCAAAGGTAAACTCCACTCCACCATCAAGTTCCCATCCTGACAGGGCAACCGCAGTCTCGGCGGTATTCTGAATCTCGATGAACTCAAGATTATCTGCATGGGGCTGATCTCCAGGGTTGTAATGAATTTCTGAGATGATGACCGAGCCTACGTAAGGTGAAGTGTTGGTGCTACCCAGGGTTACGGAGCTTGCAGGAAGAATGCGATCTGTAGCACCATCCGGCCAGCGCCCAAAAGAAACCTCGCTGAAAGCAGGGCCAAAAGACACCTTATCAAGCACACGAATGGCATTACCCTTGCCATCTGTCTCAACAAGCCACACCTCGTCTCCCTTGCTTCCGCTGAGGGAAAACTCCTTTTCTCCAGGAACTAGAGTCGATTCAGAATTCCATTCTCCATTTGGATTGAAGTCACGTTCATCAAACGTGAGGAAACCCCTAGCAGCAATCTTAGTTCCCGTCGGAATACGAAATTTGTCGAAACTCGTAGAGTCGCTAAGGAACCAACCGCCAACATCAACCTCTGCTTCAGAAGGATTATAAAGTTCTATGGTGTCTGTGAGCTGACCGTCAGTATTGGTAAGAACTTCATTGATGACAACTGAGCGATTGGGCAACTGGCCTAAACGACCAGGATTACCATGAAACTCACTACTGGCCCGCCAGTTACTTGAATTCTCTAAGAAATTTTCACGATCTTTGAGGTCAGCTGGAAGGGATGTCGAATTGAGCAACTCAAGAGAACTTCCCATGCCCCCTGCCTGAAGAGGCCAGGTCCCTCCATCACCATAAGAGAATTTTAGTATGAGCGTGCCGTCCGGAGCCTGTAATTGAAGTTTCTCCCCCCCATTGGAAAGACCACCTTTCCATTGACCAGCAACCAAAATATCAGCAAAAAAGTAGGAGGAATCAGCTTCCAGATAGCGCTGAGTGAACTGCGCTTGGTCTTCCGTCACTACCGTGTAATGCCCTGGTTGGAGAATTCCTTGAGTAAAGGTGAAATCAAGACCGTTTCCTTTATCGTCCTTGATCAACTTGTAACCATTCAATGTAATTGGACTGGAACCCGCGTTGTAGAACTCAACAAACTCAAAATCGTCAGAACCCTGAGGGTTATATAAGATTTCGCTAATGACTAAACCCGCATGAGCAGAAGGAATTGATTGTGCGGTAAGCAAACTCGATTGAGCAGACATCAAGAAGGATGCCAGCATAAGCTGAAAAAGTGTGCTTTTCTGAACACTCACCATATTATATGGTTCACAGCATAAGCAGGCTGGTTGCATGGGCAAGGGGAATTGAGATAAAGGATTCCCATTGACGATACGGTGCAAAGCGTAGATAATTTTAAATATGATGCAGTCCCTATCCCCAAAACGCATTAAAATTAACCTCCTTCTGCTTATCCCTCTACAAATTTCTTTAGGGATTACCGAATACACAGTCATTGTGGGCGACAAGACAGGAGGAGGATTCGCCTACAAGCTTAACAGCGAAGAAGCTCCAGCTCTGACTTTTAATCTCGGGGAGACTCATAAGTTTAACCTCGATGGAATTACTACTGCAGGACACCCATTCATTTTCAGTACCGACGCAGGCGGTGGGGGATCCACCAACGGCGAGTTTACGAGCAACGTCTCCAACAGCCAAGCCACCTCAGGTTTCGTACAAATCACAGTCACGGTAGGCATGCCCTCCACACTCTACTATTACTGCGCCGCTCACGGAGGTATGGGGGGTGCAATCACTGTAATAGGCACCACCGATACAGACAGCGACGGAATTCCCGATGATTGGGAAAACGACAATGGGCTAGACGCTAACACAGATGACGCTTCTTTGGACCCCGATGAAGACGGTGCCACAAATCTACTTGAATTCCTTTCTGGCGGAAACCCTCAACTAGCAAACAGTTTTTCTGCCGACTCAGATAATGATGGACTATCTGATGCTCTGGAATCTGCCAACGGGCTAAATTCAAGCGCAGAAACCTCCTTAAATGATGCGCTTGTAGCTCTATTTGACCCCGATGAAGATGGCATAACTACCGCACTAGAAGACACTCTCGGGCTCGACCCTTCTGTATCTAACTCAAACACGAGCCTAGGCCAAGCAGCAATAGACCCCGATGGAGACGGCTTCACAAGCGATCTTGAAAACTCACTTGAAGGCCTCGACCCTGAGAACAAAAATACCAACCTAGAAATGGCCAACCTAATAGTTGCTCCTGATACCGATGAAGATGTTTTTTCAGATGCACTGGAAATCTCTCTTGATCTCGACGAGGAAGTCACCACTGACATGGAAACATTTGCCAAGGCAGTACTTGATGATGACGACGACGGCATCATCATTATCGGCCTTGATCCCTCCACCTCCACTTTAGTACAAGCATTTGCCACAGAAATCATCGACCCAGATGGAGATGGCATAACTAACGCAAAGGAAGACGAGTTGGATACTGATCCCGACGATGCAAATGACTTCACCGAAATTGCAACCGCAATCATCGATCCAGACGATGACGGCTTCACGTCCGAACTTGAAACAGCCAACAAGCTTGATGCCACAACTGCCAACAGTCTTGACTCTTTCCTTTTAGCACTTGCAGACAAGGATGAAGACGGGCTTCTAGATATTTGGGAGGACGCCTCCAGTATCTTCAGTTCTGCCTCTGCTGATACTTTCATCATAGACTCAGACAATGATGGACTATCTGACTCCTTAGAAGAAGCAGAGGGATCGGATCCAGAAGAAGCAAATCTCGCCAATGATTTTGCTGAGCTTCTTATCGACCCCGACGGGGATGGCTTAACCACCGAACTGGAAGATACTCTCGGACTAGATCCAAGCACTCAAAATCTCGCCTCAGACTTAGATGGTATAGAATCAGGGAATGACGTAGACAATGATGGATTTACTGATAATCTGGAGTTAATCCTTGGGCTTGACCCTTCCATTGCCAACACTGCGGAAGAGCTTGCTAACGTAACAATTGACCCTGACGGGGACGGCTTCACAACTTCTCTTGAGAACCAGACAGATAGCCTAGACCCAAACACGGCAAACTCCATTTCTGACCTTACCAGCGAGTCTGAAAGCGGTGGTTCGAACCCAACCCTGCCAGGCGACCCCAGCGGAACAAGCCCAGTTGTCAACGGATGGTTCTACACTAGCGATATGGGATGGCTGTTTACAAACTCAACCACTTATCCTTACCTTTATCGCAAAGATACTTCAAGCGATGGTGGTGAATGGCTTTTTTTTGACACTACCTCCACAAACGAACTTCGATTTTATAATTTCGAAACCAGTCTTTGGGAGACTTATTAAACTCGCCCTGCTGACTTACCAGCAGCATCGGCGACCTTTTCAAGCAGGCGCAGGAATTCCTCAGCCTGCCGAACGCTCAGATCACCAAGTACTTCCGCCTGAAGATCGATTGCACTTTTGCGCGCGCGTTCGAAGACCTCCTTGCCATTTGATGTAACGTTCAAAATATTGGCACGACGATCCTGCCTGGAGACTTCACGCTTAATAAAGCCAGTAGTTTCCATTCGCTTAACCAAAGAAGCGATTGTATTGGCGTCACTACTCATAAGGTCAGCGAGTTGCTTCTGGGTAGTAGGCTTTCCATCCTTCTCAACAAGCCAACGTAACGCAGTGAACTGGTCGGGAGTGATCCCTTCACTAGCTAACTTTCGGCGAAAGGCTTGGTTCAGGCTATACCATGCTTTGCGCAAGAGCGGAGGCAACCGGCGCCGATTGGGTGCGTCCAGAGGCAGTTCCTCGTCGAGCGGTTCATGCATAATATCAATAAGAAATTCCTAAAAGGCGAGTTTGACAATATAATACGTACAAGTATCAATCCAAAGCCAAATTAAATTTTCAACTTGAAAACAAACTGAGGTAGGCAACCAGTCAAAACCACAGGCAAACCCAATGCTAAGAACTTTCACCAGCCCGAAATCTTAAACACCTCATGAAATCGACCCAGATTCTCGCCCTACTACTTTGCGCTGTATTTGCGCAACTACTGAATGCAAACGAAAACCTCTTTTACTGGCGCGGACCATCATGGAATGGGGTTCTGCCCGCCACAAATTTGCCTGAGAAATGGGAACCTAAAGGTATCAATCACCTCTTTACCCACGAAATTCAAGGCGGGGGGGTCCCAGTGGTTGCCGGCGATCGGATGTACCATTTTGGCTACTATGGGGTAGGCCCAGAGCTTCAGGAAGCGATAGTCTGCATGCACCCAGTAACGGGCAAGGTTATATGGGAAAAACGCTACAGCGACTTTCTCAGCGATACAGTATATAACCGCTACGGAATCGGTGCTCCAGTAATCGACCAAGAGACAGGTAATGTCTATTTTTACACGAGTTCCGGATTATTATTAGGCTTCGACCGAGATGGGAATGAGATCTGGAAGCATTCGCTGATGGAAGAGTTTTCTCGACTTACATTTCCTAACGGACGGACTGGCGGCCCAGCAATAGATGGCAACTTGGTCATCGTGCATGGGATCACGGCTAACTGGGGTAGCAATGGTCCAGCACGCAACCGTTTTTATGCTTTTGATAAGCGCTCGGGAGAATTGGTGTGGTTTTCTACACCTGGAGTTGGGCCTAAGGACAGTTCATTTTCACCCCTTCACTTCGATGACCTTGAAGATGGTCGAAGAGTGTTTTACACTGGAACTGGCTGTGGCAACGTTGTGTGCGTTGATGCGCGTACAGGCGAAGCGCTTTGGCGCTATCAGATGTCTCACGGAGGAGTCAATTCCGGTGTCGTCCTTCATGGCAAGGACACTTTAGTTGCGATCCACGGCAAGGAGAACATCGACAAAACTTCGATGGGACGAATGGTCTCGATCAAGAAGCCTACTGTAATTCCTTCCGGCGCAGAACTTCCGATGGTACTATCTGAAAAGGACGTCAACTGGAAGCAGGACTATGAGGCGTTCACAAGTTCACCATGCATCGTAGGCGATCGAATTTACCAAACGGTAAAAACGGGGGAACTTCTTAGCATTGATGTCTCCAATGGAAATACAGTCTGGCACCTCAAATTGGGTCACGACCAACTCCACGCATCACCGCTCTATGCGGATGGCAAAATCTACGTCGGACTGCACACTAGCGAGTTCTACATCATCGAGCCAGCCGAGAAAAAAGGTAAGATACTCAATAAAGTGAAGCTGGAAGGCGCCATCCTCGCCCAACCCTCCGCAGCACAAGGACGAGTTTACATTCAGACCAAAAAGAAATTATATGCCTTTGGCTCCAAGAAGCCACCCGCACCTTGGACACCTACTGCACAACCAAAAGCAACGGGATCCGGGGCGCCTGCGCGAATCCAAATTGTACCCGCTGAGTTTGCCCTAGTTCCAGGACAAGAACTTAAGTTCAAGGCTTACTATCTCGACAAGATTGGCAGACGAATCGGCCCAGCCGAAGGTCTGACTTGGGAGAAATATATTCCCCCCACAGCAAAGGTTAAGGTCAAAGTGGATGCCGACTTATCATCGGACGGCACCCTAAAGGCAGGACCCAATGCAAAGCTCTCTGCAGGTGCGATTCGTGCTAGCAAAAACGGTGTAGCTGGAGTCGCACGAGGACGTATCCTACCCGACCTTCCGTATGTAGAAGACTTCGAAGACGGGTTCTCGTTAACACTAACAAATACAGATGGAGACAAATTCTCCTTCCCACCACTACCCTGGCTAGGTGCCCGTATGCGCTGGCAGGTCCTTCAACACGAGGGAACTAAAGTGATTGGTAACACACTCGATCGGGTCCTGTTCCAACGCTCCATGAACTTCCTAGGTCGCCCTGACATGAAAAACTACACGATGGAGGCGGATGTAATGACCGATGGCAACCGACGCATCATGTCGACAGTGGGCTTAATTAACCAACGTTACAACATTTCACTTATCGGAAACCACCAGAAAATCGAAGTCGTTTCTAATTACGACAGATTCAAACACAGTGTGCCCTTCACAATAAAACCCAAAACATGGTACCGCCTGAAGACACAAGTTGACGTTCATCAGGATGGCACGGGCACCATCCGGGCAAAAGCGTGGAAGCGCGGCGAGGATGAGCCCGCTGACTGGACTATCGAAGCAAAGCACGACACGGTTCATAAGAACGGCTCCCCAGGACTTTTCGCCTTCTCTCCCCAAAGTCAGAAGCGGGTCTTCATAGACAACCTCAAGGTAACCCCTAGGAAATAGTCCAGCGTACACGGTCTATCCATCACAGCCACCGATTAAATCTTAACGAAAAATGAATAGAATCAATCTTACAACTACCGCCTTAGCTCTGAGCGCATGCCTTCTTGCCGTGTCATGCGTCACAAATCAGAAATCTTCACCAAAACAATCGGCGGCTGCTGAAACGACCGAGACAGCACCTGCGGCAGCAGTTAAGAGCGCCGACTGGCCAGTATGGGGTCGGGATGGCACTCGCAATATGGTCTCCGACGAAACAGGAGCGCCCACCGAATGGGAAATTGGAGAAATGGACGAAAATGAAGTTGTAGACATGTCCACTACCAAAGGGATCAAGTGGGTGGCCAAGATTGGTTCCCAAGCCTATGGCAACGTCACTGTTGGAAATGGAAAAGTTCTAATCGGCACGAACAATGAATCTCCTCGCGATGCAAAAAAGAAGGGCGACCGAGGAGTAGTCTACTGCTTTAACGAAAAATCAGGCGCCTATGAGTGGCAGCTCATCGTCCCTAAGCTAGGCGCAGGCAAAGTCAGCGACTGGGAATACATTGGCATTTGCTCCTCCCCTGCTATTGTCGGCGATAAAGTCTACGTTGTCACTAATCGTTGCGAAACCGTATGTTTAGACATCAACGGCATGGCAAACGGGAACCAAGGATACCAAGATGAAGCAAAATACATGACTGAAAAGGGTAAGCCTGCACCAGCGGTAGAGTCCACTGACGCAGATATCCTTTGGGTCTATGATATGCGTGACGAGCTAGGTATATTTCCTCACAACGTGACAAGTTCCTCTCCCATTGTGGTTGATGGAATTGTTTACGTAGCCACATCAAACGGAGTCGACTGGTCCCACACTAATATCCCTAGCCCATTATCCCCAAACTTCATCGGACTAACAGCCGATAAAGGAGAACTTGTTGGTGAAGAAGCCTCTGGCGCAAGCACCCGCTGCCTGCACGCCTCTTGGTCTTCCCTCACCTATGGAGAGATCGCCGGACAAAAACAACTCATCTGGGGAGCTTCCGACGGACTTTGCTACGGCTTTGATCCCAAAGCCAAGGAAGACGACGAAGGTTTTCTAATCTTCCCCGAATTGTGGCGTGCGGAGTGTAACGAGTTGAGCTACCGAAAAGATGAAGAAGGCAAAAAAATTCCATATGCCACTCCCCCGGGTCCCAGTGAGTGCATTGGTACCCCCGTACTTTATGACAACAAAATCTACGTTGCAATTGGCCAAGATCCAGAGCACGGCGACGGCGTTGGCCGACTATCCTGTATCGATCCAACAAAACGAGGCGATATCTCTGAGTCTGGAATCGTCTGGAAATACACAGACGTTGGACGCACGATATCAACGGTCTCTATTGCAGATGATCTGGTATACATCGCTGAATATGCAGGCAAGATTCACTGCCTTGATTCAAAAACCGGCAAGCCATACTGGGTGCATGACACATTGAGTCGCATTTGGGGGTCTACACTTGTTGTTGATGGCAAGGTCTACATAGGCACAGAGGACGGCGAAGTGGTAATCTTTGAGGCTGGCAAAGAGAAAAAGCTTCTCAACACCCTAGACATGGGTGCACCTGTCTACAGCTCACCAGTATTCTCAAACGGCACGCTCTATATTGCCACGCAAACCCACCTTTACGCCATTGGCGAATAGCTGAACCAGTATGAAAAGCCTCATTTATCTGTTATTCATCCTGATGCTATTCCTGCATCAGGATAGCTGGGCATGGGATGACCAGTCCCTTGTACTTGGTTTCATGCCTGTAGGCTTAGCCTATCACGCGGTTTTTTCCATTTGCTGCGCAATACTTGGCGGCCTCGCAATTAAGCATGTCTGGCCCCACGATCTGGAAGACTTTGCAGACAGTAAAGACTGATTCAAAGATAATTGGTTATCAAAGCGTGGCATAACAGCTCGCGGTTAACTCGTAACGAAAATCCCTCCCCTCCTCGTGACAACGCTCATCGTCATCATTCTCTACCTCAGCCTACTCCTCGGACTAGGCATGTACACCAACAAGCTATCACGCGGCACCAGCAAGGACTACTTTGTTGCTAGCCACTCCATTGGCCCATTCCTACTGCTAATGAGCGTTTTTGGTACAACCATGACGGCTTTCGCGTTAGTTGGATCCACAGGCAAAACATTCGAACGAGGAATTGGAACATACGGCTTGATGGCCTCCATTAGTGGGCTAATACATGCCGGAATCTTTTTTGTGGTGGGTATACGCCTCTGGTGCTACGGTAAGAAACACGGATTCGTCACCCAAATCCAGTTCTTCCGTGCTCGCTTTGATTCTGATGCTATCGGCTACGTACTTTTTCCAATATTGGTACTACTGGTAATCCCATATCTACTCATTGGTATAATTGGAGCAGGAAAGACTATTGAACCCGTGACTGCTGGTGCCTTCCCCGAAATCTTCACAAACCCAACTCGTGCAGCTTGGCTCGGAGGTATTCCGCCTTGGTTGTCGGGACTCGTGATCTCACTTGTAGTCCTAACATATGTTTTCATGGGAGGATCTAGAGGAGCAGCTTTCGCAAACACTTTTCAAACTCTCGTCTTCATGGTCATGGGGCTGGTAGCATTTACTTTTATCGTTAAAGGACTTGGCGGTCTTGAGAACGCAGGGAATGTTCCGGCCAGAATCTCTGATAAAGGAACGCTTGTTCAAGAGTATGGTTTCGACAAAGGAAAACTGCTCAAACTCGATCAACCAAAAACTATCGGAAAAATTAAGGATTGGACTGAGTTGTCATCAGAAGAAAAAGAAAAGCTCGTTGGCAAACAGCCCCACTTTACAAGAACTCCAATTGATCTGGAATATAAAACACTGAATCCAGCCTTTGGGAAAATACCTGATGCCAAAAAGCTTTTGGATAAAGAACGTGAACTTGGTATTCCCCCCATCACATTCCTGACGTATTTGTTCATCCCTCTAAGCGTCGGAATGTTTCCTCACCTTTTCCAACATTGGCTCACAGCCAAGAGTGCAAAGGCATTCAGACTAACTGTCATCGCACACCCTCTTTGCATCATGATTGTTTGGGTGCCATGTGTATTGATAGGTGCATGGGCTTCTGGGATACTCCCCCCTGGACTGCCACCGCCAGCTGTTCTTTCTAACATGCTGGCTACTCTAATAGACAACCAAATCCTGACAGGACTTCTCACGGCGGGCGTATTAGCCGCTATTATGTCCTCGCTGGACTCTCAATTTCTGTGCCTTGGCACTATCTTCACCAATGATATTGTTCTACACAAAGCGGGTAAGGACAAATACAGCGATAAACAGATTGTTAAAATTGCCCGACTTTTCATAGTTGCCATTGTAGCCCTCACCTACGCATTAGCCATGGCTTTGAAAGATGCTAATGTATTCGACCTCGCAGTTTGGTGCTTTTCAGGTTTTGGGGCTCTATTTCCGGTCGTTTTCGCTGCTCTCTATTGGAAGAGAGCTACTAAAGAAGGTGCGATCGCTAGCATCCTTGCGGCAACCGCAACTTGGTTCTACTATTTTCAAAAAGCCGGTTATGGCGGCGAATTTTTCATTGGACCTGGCATCGTTCCAGCAGCCATTTGCTTTGCTGCTGCGGCAATCACGATGCTGGTTGTTTCCCTTGCTACAAAACCCCCTTCTCAGGAAACGCTGAATAAGTTTTTCAAATCCTGATCCGCTCAAAGACTACACGCGTTAGAGCACCTCCAAACCAAAACGCAAAATGGAAGACCTAATAACAAAAGCAAAGAACGATCTGGACGCGCACGTGCGAGAAATCGTACAATGGCATTTCAACCCGGAAACTGGTTGTCAATTTTGGCTGGAATGGGCCGAAAAACAAGGATGGAACCCAGCTGAAGAGGTACAGTCCCTTGAAGACTTAGACGCAAGATTTCCAGACTTCCAAGATGAGTATCTTCGGGATCTACAGCCAGAGGTTTGGCGTCCCAAAGGAGAGCCTTACAACAATCGACCTTTTAGTATTTTCGAGACTGGTGGTACTACCGGGATGCCCAAGCAACGTATTGGTTGGGACGACTACAAAATCGACTACAGCGCCTTCTCTGAGACGCTTAACGACGACCACTTTCCAAAAAACCATTACTGGCTTATGATTGGCCCTACTGGTCCTAGGAGGCTGAGACTTGCCATCGAGCACTTGGCCAATGTCCGGGGATGTTCCTGCTATTTCGTGGACTTAGACCCACGATGGGTCAAACGCTTGATCAAGGACAAACAGTTTGATCAAGCCAAGGCCTACATGGAACACGTTATCGATCAGGCCCATACGATCCTCAAAAACAGAAAAGTGAGCGCACTGTTCACAACCCCGAAACTACTCGAGGCACTTGCTGACCGAGCAAGTCTAGTTGACATGGGCATAAAGGGGGTTTTCTGCGGAGGCACAACCATGGATCCCCAATATACCCGATTCCTTGTTGAGGAAATCTGTGAAAATGAAGTCGGATTTGTTCCCACTTACGGCAACACACTAATGGGACTTGCCCGGCACAAGCCACTCTCCTCTGAGGACAACTACTCTATCACATACTATGCTCCACAACCCAGAGCTGTACTGCGGGTGATAGATGATAAAACAGGTAACCCTGTCGAATATGACACTTGGGGTCGAGTCCAGCTTACCACTCTGACCAAGGAATTCTTCATGCCAAAATTCAAAGAGCGAGACGAAGCTATCCGCCGGAAACCTATTGAGGGTTCACCTTGGGATGGAGTCGGTGAAGTTCGTCCCTTCGGCGCGATGGAAAAGAAAATTGTTGAAGGAGTTTATTGAACCATCTGAACCGGACACAACCAATGATTCCACATTTCCCAGCTCTTCGTCTAGGCAAACCCTATGAAAGCTTAGATAAAACTGATCTAACACCACTGAATTCTGAAGAACCGATTGCACAAATCAGTCAAGTCAACGCGGGGATAATTCGTAGAGACTACAGGAAAATCGGCGTAGCAACTGCGGCACTAGAGAGTTTTAGCACTGATAAACTGATAGAAATCAGCGCTGAGGCGGGCCGAATATTCATGAACGAGACGCTTCCCGTCGGAGATACTGGTGCAACACAGGATCCTGATGAATACATTAGAACGCTTTCTTCGACTACTGGCCTACCCTACAGCCTCTGCCGATTCAACGTACAAAAAATAGAGCACGTCATAACTAACCTCACCACAATTATCAAGGGACTGACAAGAGGACTTCCCACAAAGATTTTTGATGAGCATATCATACAGGTTGATGGGATTGACGTTTGCTACTTCCCCGCCGCAGACTCGGTTGGGACGGTACTGCCGAGTAACGCACCTGCGGTAAATTCCCTATGGGCACCCGCAATTGCAATGAAAGTGCCAGTGATTTTAAAGCCTGGCAGGGAAGATCCATGGACCCCATTCAGACTGATACAAGCTTACATTGCTGCTGGTGCCCCACCTGAAGCATTTGGTTTTTATCCAACCGACCATGAGGGTTCAGACACCATATTAAATACCTGCAGCAGAGGCATAGTGTTTGGAGGTGATGAGACAGTAAGCAAATATGCATCCAACCCTAACATTTCTTGCCATGGCACTGGCAGAAGCAAAGTTCTGATTGGGGAAGACATGGTTGAAAACTGGCCGGAACTCATCGATACAATAGCTACATCTATCTCGGCAAATAGTGGACGAAGCTGCATTTGCGCCTCCACAGTTATAACACCACGCTATGGTGATGAAATCGCACAAGCACTAGCCGAAAAACTATCTGAAATCCAACCTCTCTCACCAGAAGATGACAATGCTCGACTTTCAGGATTTGCCAATCCAGCTATGGCTGAATGGATAGATTCAAAGGTTGAAGAGGGATTAGCAGAAGGTGGTGCTCGAGATATTTCTGCACCTCTCAGGAATGACGCTCCGAGAAAAACCGAGCAATTCGGACAAAACTTTCTTCATCCAACTATAGTTCGCTGCGATAACATAGAACACTCACTGGCTCGAACAGAGTTCTTGTTTCCATACGCTGGTGTAGTTGAGATGCCTCAAGATGACATGCTTGAGAACATCGGCCCAAGTCTAGTCATTTCAGCCATTACCGAAGACAGGCCTTGGATAGGTAAGCTTCTTCGAAGTAAGGATATTGATCGTTTGAACACTGGGTTAATGCCCACTTGTCATGTCCAGTGGGAACAGCCTCATGAGGGTAATCTTTTTGAATTCCTCTACCATCGTAGGGCAATTCAAAGGGCTGTCGGTAATTAGCCTATGCAATAGATGCCCCTTCACGAGACAAAACGCAGTCCGAAAATCCTCTTTGGCCAAAACGCCCTTGGCCAGATTGGTCAGGAGTCTCGTAGCCTAGGAGCTAATCGCGTACTTGTGGTCACTGACGAAGGTATCGTTAAGGCAGATCATGCTGAAAGACTAACCCACTATCTGGACAAGGCTAATTGCGAATCATCATTGTTTACAAAAGTAGTTGAAAACCCATCAACAGAAACAGTTGACGACTGCGTTGAAGCCGCTCGGGATTTTGGCGCCGAGCTGATAATTGGCTTAGGAGGTGGCTCCAGCTTAGATACGGCTAAGGGTTGCAACTTCATCCTTACCAATGGAGGCCGCATGCAAGATTATTGGGGTTACGCCAAGGCAACAAAACCAATGTTACCGCTGATCGCAGTACCTACCACGGCAGGTACTGGCAGCGAATGCCAATCTTATGCGCTGATATCTGATGCGGAAAGCCATCAAAAGATGGCTTGTGGCGACCCGAAGGCTCTGCCTGCGGCGGCCATTCTTGATCCGACTCTTACGCTAACCCCAACCCCGATTTGTTGCG
>CAJWWL010000061.1 GCA_913048125.1 uncultured Opitutia bacterium
AGGATATGGAAAAACCAAGAAGGCCTTCTTGTGGACAATACTCGCTCATCTGGTACCGACCAGCTCCTTGGTTGGTGGACTAGCATTGCTGGTGCTGACATAGATCGAGATGGAGACATTGACTATGCCGTCGGCAATCTCGGTCTGAATACAAAGTACCATGCCAGCCCCGCCCGACCTTGGATTGCTTACTCCGGTGACGTAGATGGTTCTGGTAAATTTCGCTTTGTAGAGGCCTGCTATGAAGGAGATACTCTTTATCCTGTACGTGGAAAGAGTTGCTCCACCCATGGCGTGCCTTCTTTAGCCAGTAAGTTCACTACATTTCAGGCTTTCGCTCGCGCCACCCTTCCGCAAGTTTACGAGAAGATTCATCTTCAGCGTACGCTTCAGCTAGAAATAAATGAACTAGCAAGTGGATTACTCATTAATGATGGTAAAGGCCGACTTCGTTTTCAGCCTCTGCCTCGGCATGCACAGATATCAGCTGTCTTTGGTCTAGCCTTTGGTGACGTCGATGCGGATGGCCATATAGACTTATGTCTCGCTCAAAACTTCTTCTCACCTCAACCTGAAACTGGGCGAGTTAATGGGGGCCTGGGACTCCTTCTTAAAGGTAAGTCTGATGGGGTTTTCAAACCCGTCAGAGCAGACCAGAGCGGCATTGTTATTCCTGAAGATGCTAAGGCGTTAACACTTGTTGATCTTAACCACGACGCACGCCCTGAACTAGTTGCAACTACTAATGATGGGCCAGTACGAATTCTCGCTAACACCTCGATCGGAGGAAGACCGCTAACTTTAATTCTTCGTGGGATTGGAGCTGTTGGTGCTCGAGTAAGAGTAGAGTTCAAGAAGGCGAAGCCTCACATTACTGAGGTATACGGAGGTTCTGGTTACCTAACTGGTAGTGCTACAACTCTTTATCTTGGAGTTCCTGAAGGTGATCGCGTGGAAGCCATCTATGTACACAAAACTGGGGGAGAAGAGAAGAAGTTCCCCCCACCTCAAGATGATGTTGAGGTTCTAGAGTTGTGAGGAATAAAGAGCAGGAAGCTGTAAATTCGTAAGTTTTGAGACTCACTTTTTTCGCTTCTTTTTACCCCAAGGCCATGGTTTTGCGAGAGAGTCAACAGCCCACTCCTCCCAAATGTCGGCCATATTCTTAAGTCGATTGGGTTCTTTTTCTGCAAGGTTGTTCAATTCGGTTCGATCCGCGTCGATATCATACAGTTCCCAAGGTCCATTAGCTCCTTTTGCAACAAGCTTCCATTTTCCATCTCGCATAGCTCTATTTCCTTCGTGTTCCCAGAAAATAGGCTTTTCACGTTTAATGTTCTCTCCCTGAAAACCGGGGGCAAGTGAGACTCCCTGCAAGGGAACGATTTTTGTGCTACCAATTTTTTGTGGATACTTTGCTCCGGAAAGGTCTATGGCAGTGGCCATAATATCGATCAGATGCCCGGGTTGGTGTTCGAGTTTTCCATGACGATCCTTATCGATACCAGCAGGCCAATGGGCTACCAGAGGAGAACTGATCCCTCCTTCGTGTACCCAGTGCTTATACTCGCGGAAGGGAGTGTTACTGGCATTTGCCCAACCAATGCCATAACCGTGATAGGTGTCGGCTCCACCGGTCATTACATCAGTACCTTGCTTAACGACACGACCATCTCGAGTTCGTCGAGGTATCATATCAAGTTGGAGCTCGTCCTTGCCCATGGGTTTAAGCTTTTC
Organism: uncultured Opitutia bacterium; assembly: GCA_913048125.1. Taxonomy (GTDB): domain Bacteria; phylum Verrucomicrobiota; class Verrucomicrobiia; order Opitutales; family JABJCN01; genus JABJCN01. The sequence goes on from CAJWWL010000061.1 coordinate 1,738, forward strand.
GGGGTCCTTGTCACGGTACTGTATGCCCTTTCGTCGTCCCATGTTCTCTGCACATCCTCCGTTATCAGCAATAAAGATAAAGAGGGTGTTTTCGAAGTGTCCGCTATCCTTCAACGCTTTCACTATGCGTCCAACACCTTGGTCTAGCGCGTCGACCATTGCGGCATAGACTTCCATGTTGCGAAGATCCCACTCTTTGTCAGGAGCGTCTTCCCATGAGCGAGCTCTTGGAGTCATTTCCCAAGACTTCTTTACTAAGCCCATCTCTATTTGTCGTTTGTGCCTTGCTTCACGCATGGCGTCCCATCCCTTGTCGTAGGCGCCCTTATATTTCTTCGCATCTTTCTCTAGAGCGTGCATTGGCCAGTGAGGTGCGGTGTGCGCGGCATAGATGAAGAAAGGGTCTTCACTATTGTGTTCACGTATGTATCTTTCTACATGGTCGTTGATGGCATGGGTGTAGTAGAACTCCTTAGGTTGGTACTCTTTGTCAGATAGGGGAGAGATTAATGTGTTTTCCCGCGTGAGGGAGTTAGGGTCAAAGAACGAGCCAGCACCATGTATCGTACCGTAAAAGCGGTCGAATCCACGCTGGCGTGGCCAGTTATGTTTTGGTGAACCTGGGCGCACATGTGGAGTGACATGCCATTTCCCTGCCATGTAGGTTGAGTAATCAGCAGATTTAAGAACTTCTGCAATGGTCCGGACATTCTTTCCAAGGTCTCCCTTGTAGCCAGGGAGATTTTGGTTGCTCATCATCCAGCCGATACCGGCCTGATGAGCATAAGTACCTGTAAGCAGTGTAGCGCGAGTAGGACAACAACGGCCTGTGTTGTAGAACTGTGTGAAACGCACGCCTTTGGCGGCAAGGCTATCAAGGTTTGGGGTCTCGATTTCACTACCGTAGCACCCGATGTCTGACCAGCCCATGTCATCCGACATCATCAATATGATATTAGGGCGAGGTGGCTTTGATCCTTGGAGAAAAAGGATCAGGTTTGAAAAAATTAATATATATAAGGTTGTTTTTTTCATAGTCTAGGTATTTGCAGAGATCGAGGCGTCTAGTGATTGGAAGACTTTGTCAACTTGCTCCTGATTGAGACCAACAAGTCCGGAGAAATAGGTAATCCACTGTTGTTCTGGTTCTTTGATTTCACCATCAGCCATGCAAACCCGCATCATGTCTTCGATGTTCGCTACTTGCTCAGAATATGTTCCGACAAGTTCTCCTTGGTAATCTCCAGATGCGACGATATTAAATGCGGTGTCAAGGTCTCGCGCTGATGCTCCAAGTCGTGAAAGTACTTTATTAAGTTCAGCATCCTCGTTTGGCGAGAGTTCTCCGTCTGCGTAGGCGATGGATAGAAGGTTAGCAAGATAGTTATGCAGTGGACCCGGTTTAGGCTGAGGGAGATTGGATAGCGCCTTGTCTCTGATTGGAGTTAGGTCGCTACCCGCATCAAGGAAGCATGCCCGACTGAAAAGTTTATCGAAGTGATTGTACCATGCATAAATTCGTATGCTATCCCCACGAGAAAGAGCCTGCACCGCGGCATCCTGATCTTTGGTAAACATTACCTCGGCTTCTGGGCCGTTTTTATCACCTAAGTAGCCTTGGACACAACGCGCTCCAGTGTAGTTTTCGGGGACGTCATAAGTTAGCGTCCAGGAAGTGCGTACAACTTCTAAAGCTAGTTCATGAGATATATCTCCAAAAGCTTCCCTCAAATGAAGTTCATTTTCAGCAGTGAAAGCAGCAGAGTTAAGGCCAGTCAGAAGCTCTGTAGGTGTCATATTTAAATTCCAATGAGCAATCTAATGCTTTGTCAATGGAGCGTTGTACATCATCACTTTAATAGAACCTTTAAGGGGAAGACAAAGTAGCCCTATCAACGAATTGCTGGCGGTGGTTTTTCTGACTCAAATACTGCGAGGACTTCAGATGGACTCAGGGTGCGTTTATAGAGACGAAAGTTGTCCATTGCTCCAGATGGAAAGCCAGTATCGAGAAATTGCCCCAGAACAAGGGGAGTGAAACCAAAACCAGACCGGCGAGATACGCTGGCGGTTGTGGAGTCAGGCTGACCGTCCACGTAGATCTGGACAAGGTTACCGCTCTTCGTAACGGCAACTTGGTGCCATATACCATCGTTAACTTTCTTCCGACCTTTAAAGCGGTATTTTGCGTCGCGGTGGTAAAATAAAAACTCCAGTGCTCCTGAACTTCCCTGACCTAGGGTGTGCAAGGCAATCCCAGTAAGGCTATTACTGGCAGTACTGGATATACTATCTAAAATACCATAACCTTCAGCCCTTGAACCCTTGATTCTTAGCCACAGCGAAATTGAAAAATCCTCTTCGCAAAGATTCCACGTCTCACTTTCTTTTATTTGAATGAAGCTGTCCTTTATTTCAAAGAAAATAGCTTTTTCGAAACCTTCGGGGAGGTTCTTATCGGTGAATCGAGCATTGTTGAATAGAGCTTCATATTTTCTGTCGGCTTTGTTCTCGGCTGAACCGTTAAAGTCGTAATGTACCAGAAGGTCGATTGGTGCTTTCCCTGCAGGTTCTTCAGTAGGGGCTAGTTCGGTTGGTTTGACGTAAGGTGGTAAGTCAATTTTGCGTAATGAGGGGTAACCAAGGGCAGCAACTCGGTTCTCCGTGTAAGGGCTACGTCGGCTAGAAGTTTGTCTAGATTGTACCAGCAGACGGTTTTTCTGAAGGTCACCAACGACCTCCGTCCAGCTTTCGGGCCATTCGATATCTTCACCCTTAATTTCCTTCTCAATGGATTTGTAGGCAAGTTTCGCCCCAGATGTCTTCCACGTTCCTTTGAATATAATCTCTGAGAACTTCCCGTCCTCGTAGTATTTCTTGTAGACAGCTTTGAAGGTGTAGTCCTTTTGACGGAGGATTTCCCAGTTGGTCGGGTTGTCTTCGTCTGAGTCGTGTCCTTTCCATATACCAATGAATTGAGAACCGTCTTCTGCAATTTCTCCTTTGAAAGGTTTGAGGGAAGGACCGTCTAATCCTGGTTCCAATACCCACTTTTGGTAGGCGAACCAACTGCCGGCGCCAAGGATGGCAGTGCTTAGAAGGATAATAAAGGGAAGGGGGTTGGCTGGGGCTGCGGAGCTGGCAGGGTCGCGGGGTTTTTCTGGCGGAGGATCGTGCTCGTTCGTTGGAAGTTGAGAGGGTGGCGCAGAGGCTTTCGAAGGCGGTGTACTTAGAGCATCCGGCTCAGGAAAGTCGGGTGGGGGCGGCAGATCGCTGTCCGGTGGTGGGGGGATGTCCTCAGGGACCATATGTGTCTGAAGGTCTACCTAGCTTCTGCTACGGCAGTGGTTCCTGTTTTGGGCGGCTTGAATTCGTGGACGAGTTTCCGGTCGGGGATAGTCCAAATGCGCAGTGTGCCATCTTGTCCACCAGCGGCAAGGAGTTTGCCGTCAGGTGTCACATCTGAGGCGTGGACGTATTTGGTGACGTTTGGAAAAGAGTTTGCCTGACTGATGTTGCTACCGCTTCGAACCACGCTGATCTTGCCCTCTGCTGAAGTGGCGATGGCTTCAGTGCCAGCGCCAATGAAGTGAACCGTGGTGACCTCTTTTCGGAAGCCACCTCCTTTGCCGAGTCTATCACCATTTTCGAAATTCCAGTACTTAAGATCTTTGTCGGCGCCTGAGCTTAGGATTTCACGGCCAGTGCGACGCCAGCTTACACCCATGACGTGATGGGTGTGTCCTTCGAATGTCCGGACTACTGAGCCCTTAATTGCATCGGTTACTTTTACAAATTTGTCGGCGGCGGCAGTGGCGATATGAGCGCCATCGGGAGAGAAGTCGATGTCTAGAACAGAGTCGCTGTGGATGCCGGCAAGGTCGAGATGAAGCTTGCCTTCGGCTAAGTTCCAAAGAAGGACTTCTCCGCTGCGGCTAGGGTCACCTCCACCTGAGGCAAGTGTTTTACCGTCCGGTGAGTAGTCTAGGGCAGTCACACGGTCTATGATAGGAGAATCTCCAACAGCAGAGCCAAAGCTTCGGGCCATTTTCCACTTTGGGCGGAGGTCCCAAAGACGAACCTTTCCGTCTGCGGCGAGGGTTACAAGTGAGCCGTCGGGTCGGTAATACAGCCTGTTGATGGGCTGGCCAGTTGGGTCGAAGACATCATGTGCCTCTCCTTTGGAGGTTCCCCATGTGTGCACCTTCTGGTCCGCTCCACTGGTTGCAATAGTAGTTCCGTCCGGTGCGAACGATACTGCGAGAATCTCTTTCTCTGCCTCAGCAGCAAACTTTTTAGCCTCATCACGTTCGATCTCTAGTTTATTTTTGAGCTGCTCAGCGTTGGCTTTAAGTTTGGTTGCCTTATCCAATTCGCTCTTCGCACGCTCAAGGTCGAGATTGGCATTTTCGAGCTCTCGGATAGCGGTCTGGAGCGGACCATTGATCTTGTCGAATTCCTTGCGATCAGAATCAATTTTCTTCTGCAAATCGGCGAGCTTCTTTTTGGAAGGTTCCTGCTGTTCTTTCTTCAGTTTATCAAGGGCACTCTTGGCGTCTGCGGTGAGTTTGCCGACGTCGTCGAGCTTCTTTTTCTTCATGTCGCGTAGGGTACGCGCCTTGTCAGCAGCGGCTTTGGCAACATTGGCTTTTTCCTCGGCCTCCTTAAATACGGTTGTAGAGGTGTTTAAAGACTTTTCATGGCGTTGGAGCTCCTGTTGGATGGTACCGAATTCATTCTGAGCTTTTTTCTTCTGTTCAGTTAGGCTGATGACCTTGGCCTTGGCTTGATTGAGCAGGTCGTTTGCAGCTTTTATCTTGGCCTCATCCTCGCCCGCATCGGTCAATGCCTTTTTGGCTGCGTTCTCATGTTTAGCAGCTGCGTCAAGTTCACCAGTGAGTTTGTCTAACTGGTCTTGCTTGGGTTTGAGCTTGGAGTTACTAATGTTGTCGCGGGCAGACCTTAGCTTGTCGAGTGCAGCCTTTTGCTGAGCAAGCGCTTGTTTGGTTTGGGTCTCAATACTAGTCGGTTGGCGTAGTTTGGATTCTGCGTCTTTGAAGGCGGAGTCGGCATCCTGACGTGCTTTTTCTTGGGCATCATATTTTTTTTGTGCGTCTTCGACTGCTTTGTTGGTAACCTCAAGCTGCCTCTCCACGGAGTCGCGTTCGGTTTCTAGTTTTTCTAGTGCAGTCTTTTTTTCAGCAACTGGCTGTTCGTCTGCTTTCTTCTTAGCTTCGCCTGCTTTCTTAAGTCGTTCTTCGGCTTTCTTTTGTTCGTCGGTACGTTTCTTAAGTTCGCCTTCTCGGTATTGAAGTTCGGAGACTGCAAACTTAGCTTCCGCTTCGGCACCTAAGGCGGCTTCATTGGCGTAGCGATCGCCTTTGGGTTCAGCGACTTGTTGGCCATTATCAGCCCAGATACGGTAGGCTGTGCCTCCAGTAGCGGCGAACTGCTTGCCGTCGGGTCGCACAGCGATGCCTGTAATGGGACGACCAAGATTGAATTTTCGGACGGCACTACCGTTACTGGTGTCCCAGAGGATAGCTTGGCCGTCTTCTGAGCCAGAAAGCAAATGATTGTCATTGCTGGGCAGTGCAATCAGATGGTGGACGGCTTTGGTGTGCGCCTTCAATTCACGGGACATCTTGTAGTTGCCAGACTGATCCAGCGCAGTCTGGGCATCTGCAAGCTTGTGCTTGGAGGGCTCGAGTTTTTCCTTTGTGAGTCTTTCCACAATAGGTTCCGGGTTCTCTGCCTTCTTGGCTTCCTCTATTTCCTTCTCAATGGCTTCTAGAGCTTTTTGAGCAGCATCCCGCGCATCTTGGATTTTCTTCACATCTTCGGATGAGCGTGCTTCCCATGTTCGGATGGTGTTGTCTACGTGACCGCTGACCAGCCGGTTTCCTTTGGAAAGATACGCGACAGATTGGATGGCCTTTTCCGCAATCGCAGCTTGTGCGACCAGTTTGCCATCATCTACAGACCATGCGCGTAGGCTACCGTTTTCGTCGCCGGAAAGTATCTTTGTACTGTCGGCGCTGAAGGAGAGGGCGGTCACCTTGGCTGTCTGTGCTTCAATATCACGGAGCTTTTTTGCCTGGGATAAGTCCCAGATTTGAACCTTGTTTTCATGTGCACAACCCAGCAGTTGTCCATCGGAGCTAATGGCAATAGGAGCACTCGCTGGAATTTTGAACTCCTTCAGGACACGAGGTCCGGCTAGGTTCCAAAACTTTATTTCTCGGTACGAACCCGAGGCGAGAGAGTGGCTGTCAGGAGCAAATGCGAGTGAGGTCACGAAATCGAGGTGCGCTGGCTTCTTCTCATAGATTTGGCCATTTGGTAGTTTATCGTCAGTAGCTTCGCCCAGGTGCTTCCCGGTGGGCACGTGGTATAGGTCGATACGATTGGAGCGACCTGCGGCAGCGAATTGTCCGTCAGGGCTTAGGGCAACGGCGTATATGGGATTGTTTACAGCCGTTGCAATAGGATGCCAGTCAATGGGTTTCGCCTTACGCACTTCTCCTTTGACGCCCTGTTGAATCCAGAGCTTCATCAGTCCAAGCTCTTTTGGAGTAAGGGGTTTTGCGGAGACTTTGTTTTTAATGGGTGGCATCTCCGGTTCTTCAAGATGTGCGGAGACTAGGAAAAGGTAGCTCTCCTCAGGCTTGCCGGGTACTGCTAGAGGTCCGTCATCGTTGCCTGTGAGAATATCCTGTGGGGTTTCAAGTACGATGTCGGCTTTTGCTCGGGTGCGGTTGTGGCAGGGTAGGCAGTTGTTACGTAGTATGGGTAAAATCTCATCTTGAAAGTCTACCGGATTGTCCCGCTTGATCTCTTCAACCTTGAGAGCCGCGAAGGTGGTCACTGCTGGTAAGCATGTGAGAAGGATTAGGGAGAGACCGTTAAGTTGAGTACGTTTCATTCCTTGCGTGTATATTAATATCAACTAATGAAAGATCGTTTGGACAAGAAGGTTAGAGTCAGATGAAACATTTTGTTATTGCTCAACCTACCGCTGGGAAAAGATTAGCGCGTCTGCAATATCCAAGTCTAGCGTTATACGGTTGCCACTACGATTGACTGCGCCGCCAGAAGCAAGACGTACTGGCCCCTCCGGAAAGCTTTTGTCAAGGATCAGCGTTAGGGATTTTCTCGGTTTACGAGTCCAGTTTACGAGAACAATTGCCGTGCCCTTGGGAGAGTCGAGGATGCAGGATTCTACTAGCGGAGCAGAACTTCTTACGGGCCTGAGTAAATTCTGAGTAGGCAGGTCGATCACTTGTCGGGCCGCTTCGTTGAACTGGGTAGGCAAGAAGTGTGCGAGTGAGTCTTCAGAGGATGAACGGTCAACAGGTCTCTTGGGCGTGGCGCCTCGGTAATAGCTTAGACCAGGGAGAAAGGCGCAGGTGTAGATCTTACCCTTGCCTTGGGGGAGGCATAGAAGAGCAGGGGAGCCGTCAGGGAAGCGCAGTCTGATCTCGTTTGCTTTGAGTGATTGGTTGGGATTGTGGACAGTTAGTCGAGCTTGTGCGCCAAAGGTCTCAAGCTTGCCACCCTGCCATTGTAATGAAGTGATCGGTTCGGCAAAGGGAAGGTCCTGCTTGACCATCGAAACCTGCGCGTCTTCGGGCTCTTCGATAGAATCGAGATCCGCACCGATGAGCTTTCGCAGGGTCCTATTAGGGGCATTGTACTCGTCGAACATTCCAGCGCCTGCGGTTACAAATAGCGTACCTCCAGTTTCTACCCAATGGGCAATGCGTTCAGCCGCGGCGTTGGAGACATGTCGGTCGCACAAATAAAGCACTTTGTATTCGTTTAGCGTGCCATCAATTGCGTCGGCTTCAACTATGAGGTCGAGAGGAACTTCCTGATGCCGGATGGCTGTGTACAGCGTACGTTTTCCGGCGGCGAAAGAACCGTTGTTGTCGCCCCATATATCTGAGGTTTCGCTGAACCAGAGGGCCGTTTTGGCCTGTCTCGGACGCCCTGCCTGTACAATATGCTCGAATGTACCCAGTTCGCGAAAGCTTTTTAGGACTGTTGCGTAGGTCTCTTTATTACTCACATGGTTCTCGGTGTAGGCGACCTGTACGGGACGGAACTCGAAGAGATTGACGATTTGCATTCCGTGTCCAAGTGCACCGAAAAAGAGACGACGCCAGGAGTCTGGGCGATTACTGGGCCAATGGGCCATGCAGTAATAGTGTATTTTTTGATTTGGGCGTCCGCGCGCTCCGGCACGTAGGAGGTCAAGGTTCAGATTATTAACCTGTTGGGAACAAATAGGCATCTGGAAGATGTAGTCTTCGCTCCAAGGTTGGGTCATTGTCTCGGTACGGAAGGTTGTGACCCACTTGTGGACTTCGCCTAGGTAGCGGTGTGGGGCGGGGTAGTGGGGGGAGTAGTTGGCGCCAATACCTGCGTTGGGCAGATGTTTACGTAGGAGGTCCGTGCGCTCCTTCATCCTTTTCATCCCGTAGTGGTGTTGGTAACGACGGGACCAGTAGTAGGAATTTGGGTTTCTAGTACGTTGGTCGACAGAGGAGTTGTAAGTCACTTCTTCCCAAGACTTCGCTCCGATTGAAGCATCTCTGGGCTTAAGGTTTAATGACTGTAACCAATCCCGAAAGTCTTTATCTAGATCGGTCCCGTAAGGTTTACTTAGGGAGATTTCGTCACCCATACTAACTGTGGCAATCTTCCCCGCTCGTTCACCAAGTTTGGTGCAGTACTCGGCAAGCTTGTCGGTTCGGATGTTGCGTACGTCTATATAGCCGTCGATGCGATCGCCGGTGCCAGAGGTATTATCGGCTTGTGTGATGCCAAACTTGCGACGAAAGGAGATAGCCAAATTATTGTAGGACTCGTCAAATTCAGTTTTAAAGGTGTTGGCGAAGATGAGAGTCTCGGTGGGGGTTCGACCATGTTCGGGTTGTTGTTGAAGATAGTCATGTAACTCCGGAAGGAGAGTGCGCCGATCTCGAATGCGCTGGGTGTAGCGTGTGTTAGCATCATAGGCTAGGGGAAGCTTTTCAAGCGTGCCTTCCTGTTGCCAGATCGTTTTTTGGGAACCGTCAGCCTGAGTGGCCGCAATTTCGATTCGGGCTTCGCCTGGCGGTTCCAAAGTCAAATCCCATTGACCGTCATTTAGTGTGTCAAGCAGGTGACCTACCTCAGTCCAATTTGTGCGTTGCCCTGGTTCAGATTTGAGAGTGACTGGCTTCCATGTACGCTGGTGGACCCAGTAGGGAGAGTGCTCGGTACCGTTTTTAAAATTGAGCTTTAGTGTCTTGTCAGAAAGATTTGTAAATCGCATGAAGACATCGCCCTGCTGGGTGAGTAGCCCGTCAAGAGGCAGGTACTTTTCCTCCTCTATGCGGCGGAGAACTTCCTTGTGATCCTTTGTGAACATGACTAGGTCAACATTACGTCTTGCAGCCGGTTCGGGTTGAGAGTCCGCAATTAATCGGATCTTGGCTCTACCGGGGTTGAGTCCCACAAGTGCCTTATGTCCTTCCCATACGATATTCTCTGAGGCTCCCCAACTCCATGCCAATTCATCTCTGACTTTCTGATTGAAGGCCCATATCTTAAGATTCTTTCTTGCCCCGTATAGTCGGTTGAAAATGAGTTTTCCTTCCTGTTCTACCTCTACGCGGAACTGAGTTTCAAATCGATAGGCAGCCTCGTATCGAACGAGAACCATATAGAGTCCTTTATTGGCGATTTCGACTTCCAGGCTGGCAATCGATTTATCCGTCTGTTCAGGCGCACCAAGAAACCCCTTACGACTTAAGAACGAGTTGGCAAAGGTAGCCGCATAGTAGTTTTCTCCCCAAGGCTTTGCTTTCCAGTCAGAATCTTCTTCTGGGGTAAACTCCTCGGCCTCTAGATAAATATTTCCATCAGGCGCTGGACGAACCGGATGCATACCACGAAACTGGATCGGACTATTTGCTCCAATAGTTGAGAAGATTAATAGGTTTGCGATCAAGTATCTCATGTCATGAAAGACCTTGGAGAGTTGATTGTCTTGGCCAAGGTTTTTGTTGGGACCTCTTTTTCGATTACAACCAAGCCCTAGTCATTCAAGCGATTAGCCATATCCCGGCAAGAAGCAGCATAGCACCTAGCGATCTGCGGAATATGACTTTTCTCGGTGCAGTTGATTCACTTATGCCTAGCCATCCACCTATTGTTGTTGCGAAGAAAAGGCTCCATAATCCGCGTGTTGAGTAAAGTATGTTTGCCTCCGTAGGTACATCATGAAAACCGATAGCAATACTCATCAACAAAGCTTGCCCTGCCACTAGGATACTACCCCATAAAAGGCATTTGTCAGCTTTTCCTCGCCATTCAATAAACTTGCCTTCGCACATTGGGATAATGGGTATTGAGAGTAAGGCTACCGTGGCGACCATCATAAAGAGAAGGTTAAATGGGTCGGAAGACTGTGCAAAGTAGGGAACTAGAGCGTCGGTTAACCCAAAGCATGCCGCAGCAATTGTAGCAAGAGATAGACTACGCAGCGGGATGCTATATCTCTTACTCGGCCATCCTAGAAGAGCTACGGCCATGCAGGCTAAAATTGCAGCTATCCAGACTTTGTTGTCTAGATCCGGCTTGAAGCCCACTAATACCACAAAAAATGCAACAAAGAGGCTCTTGCTTCCCATCACCGTGGTTACAACCGAGGCGTCCCCCCTGCGTAGAGCGAGGAAGCAGGAAAGTTGTCCAAAGAAAAAGAGAAGGCCAAGTAGGGATCCATGCAGTAGCACAGTATGGCTGAAGTTTTCTTCTGAAAGAAAGGGGTATGGAATAAAGCAAATAGCAATAGCCCAATTGGACCATGTTAAAGAACGAAATGTTCCCGCACCCAATTCTAGCGCACGCTTGGAAAATACTGCTGAAAGGCCGTAGGAAGCTCCTGCTGCTAAAGCAGTAGAGTAGGGAAACAGATTTTCCAAATTTGTATGATTTAAATTACCTAGGACAGAATGTCCTTGATCACATGTCCATGGACATCCGTAAGACGAAAATCACGGCCTTGGTAGCGATAGGTGAGTTTTCGGTGGTCGATCCCGAGTTGGTGGAGGATGGTCGCATTGAGGTCATGGATGTGCATGGTGCCAGGAGTCCAGTGATCTTTGTTGGGTTGGGGCTTTAGCATATTTCCATCTGCATCGGCTATATTGTAGCCGTAGTCGTCTGTTCGTCCATAGGTTATGCCTGGCTTCACTCCACCACCAGCCATCCAGATAGTGAAACAACGTGGATGATGATCACGGCCATAGTTGTCCTTACCGAGTCGACCCTGGCAATATGGAGTTCGGCCAAATTCTCCCCCCCAGACTACGAGTGTGTCATCGAGTAGGCCCCGTTCCTTAAGATCCTTAATAAGGGCTGCGCTACCTTGATCTATATCCTTGCACTGGTTTCCATGTTCTCCGGCAAGGTTGCCGTGCGCATCCCAACCACGATGGAAGATCTGGATATTGCGTACACCTCGCTCTGCGAGCCGACGGGCGTTCAGACAACAGGCGGCAAAGGTCCCAGGTGTTCTAGCTTCTTCGCCATAGAGTTCGAATGTGCAGTCCGATTCCTTGCTTAAATCCATAAGTTCCGGCACAGAGGATTGCATGCGGAATGCCATTTCATGTTGCTTGATACGCTCTGGTACAGAGGGATCTGCAAAACGTTCTCCGTGGTGTTTGTTGAGGGATGTCAGCGCGTCGAGTTGAGCTCTTCGATCTTCACGAGAGACGCCGGCAGGGTTATTAAGGTAGAGCACTGGGTCACCTTGACTTCGTAGAAGCACTCCTTGATGTTGAGATGGCATGAAACCTGAGCCCCATAGTCGGCCGAATAAGCTTTGCTCCGCGTGACGACTGCGTGCATGCATCACAATGTAGCTAGGGAGGTTTTCGTTCATACTACCCAGTCCGTAACTCAGCCAGGCTCCGAGGCTTGGGCGTCCCGGGATTTGACTGCCGGACTGGATATAGGTGATTGCAGGGTCGTGGTTTATTGCCTCAGTAAAGGCTGTGTGTACTACGCATAAGTCCTTGGCTACTGTGGAGGTATGCGGGAGTAGTTCGCTGATCCATACTCCATCTGCATTATTGTCCTGGTGTGTAAACTTGTACTTGCTCGGACAAACCGGGAGGTTCTTCTGCTTGGAAGTCATTCCGGTGATGCGCTGGCCATCTCGAACCTCTTCTGGAAGATCCTGACCATACTTTTCCTGCATCTTTGGTTTGTAGTCCCAAAGATCGAGATGGGACGGACCACCGCTCATGAAGAGATAGATGACGCGTTTGGCCTTAGCTTTGTGGTGAATACCGCCGTTGAGATCTGCTGCACGGACTGGGTTACCAGATGCAGAGAATAGACCTGCCATTGCAGCCGTTCCAAGACCAAGAGCCGAGCTTCCGAAGAGTTGCCGCCTAGTTATTTGAAGGTCGTGTTCTTTCAATGACTTATGCATGCCTGATGAAATTCTTGAGATTGATTACCTAGGTTCAGTAGATTCTTGTAGCGAGGTCACTAGCAAGAAGGGTTAGGGCTACTTGAGTCCAAGCTGCGTGTAGCGCTGGGTCTAGGGAGGTTTCTCGTCCGGTTTCACTAACAGATAGAAAGCTTGCGGCGTCTTTTGGGTTGTTCTTGTAGCGCTTTAGTAGTTGTTCCAATAGGCTGATGCATGCTTTGCGTTCAGCCTTTTCAGGCTTTCTGCTGGCTAGCAGTTCGAAGAGGCGATTTAGTCGATCGGATTTGCTGTTGGCTTCCTGTAGGATTCTTTGGCCTAAATGCAGGCCAGTTTCTACACGTTGCCGTTCATTAAAAAGAGCTAGACTTTGAGTTGGAGTATTGGTGCGTGATCGTTGGACGCAACTCGTCTCTCGGCTAGGAGCATCAAAAAGTGTCATCATCGGATGAGGACTTGTACGTTTCCAGT